>VHDF01000062.1 GCA_016871495.1 Verrucomicrobiota bacterium
TAGAGTGTCCCTCCCCGGCGCCCCCGGTTCATCACGTGATACCACGTCCATGCCAGGTCGATTCGCAACGGTCTCGCCAGTGTCCGTCTCTCATCGACCATCCCTCACTTGTCAACTATTTAGAAGTGACCCCATTGCCTTTTCGCGCGACTAGCAACATCGAGACGGAGACGAATCAGACGATTTAGAGATTGAGTATGACTTCTCCGGCCGGTTACATCCTGTTTCAACACATGCCTCAACCGATGAACCCGGCCGCTCCCGCCTTTTGCAGAATCACCCGAGTCATCCGCGCTTTGGTCGCGCTCAGCCTCATGAACCTGCCCTTCGCCATTTCCGCGGCCGACTCAGGCCCGACTCCGCTGACGCTGATCGCGCCGGGGGCAACGCTCACAAAGTTGGGCGACGGTTATGCCTTTACAGAAGGCCCGGCAGCCGACCGCGAGGGACACGTCTATTTCACCGATCAACCCAACGACCGCATCGTCCGCTGGGACGCTAATACCAGCCAGTTTTCCGATTGGCTCAAGCCGGCCGGCCGGGCCAACGGCACCTACTTTACCAAGAATGGACACCTGCTCGTCTGCGCCGACGAAAAGAACGAGCTCTGGTCCATCGCACCCGATAAGACGGTCACCGTGCTGATCAAGGATTTCGGCGGAAAACTGCTGAATGGACCGAACGACCTGTGGATTCGTCCGGATGGCGGCCTCTATTTTACCGACCCACTCTACAAACGTTCCTACTGGCAGCGCGATCCCAGTGCTCAACAGGACGGTCAGCATGTCTATTTCGTCTCCCCCGATCGCAAGAACATCAAACGCGTCGCGACGGACCTTCGGCAACCCAACGGGATAATCGGTACACCAGACGGCAAGACGCTCTACGTGGCGGACATCGGCGCCCGGAAAACGTATTCCTATGCGGTCACGCCGAGTGGTGAGCTGGAGGCGAAACGTCTCTTCTGCGAACTCGGGTCTGATGGAATGACCATCGATCGCGACGGAAACCTGTATCTCACCGGCCGCGGCGTCACCATCTTCGATCCGAAGGGCAAGCAGATCGAAAACATCGCCGTCCCGGAAGGCTGGACCGCCAACGTCACATTCGGCGGCAAAGATCGCGACCTGCTCTTCATCACCGCCAGCAAGAGCGTCTACGGTCTCAAGATGCGAGTGAAAGGCGCCCAATAATCCAGTTGTCACCACCAACCTCACTCCGGCGTTACAATGCAAGGCGATGCGTCATCCGCGCATCGATCTCCTGAGGCGTGATGGTTCATGACAGCAGAGCCGTTCGATTTCGCGCAAGGCCTGGCCCTGCTTCGTGAAAACGATTCCCATGCATCGGGCTGCTCAGTTTGTTCCAGGATTTGGTGAGAATGTCCAAGCGTCCAAGCGCGCGCATCGACTACTTTGGAGGCTTGAACATGACAGGCACATCGCGGTTCTCCGTGTCCTCCAATGCTCTATGCTCAACTCCGGAGCGCGGAGTGTTTTTCGCGCAGAGTTTTGGCGAACACCGAGGGCAAGCCGATGGAACCTGCCAGCCCCGAGTTCAAGAATGCTGCACGGCCGCACCTCCTCATTTGCGTCCCGCTCCCGGGATTCCTCATCCTCAGTCAGGCTGAAAATCAAATTTCCTATTAGTAATTCAGCGAGTGAGCCGGCCTCGGCATGGTGCGGCACCGCGAGGACTTTTCCCGCATAGCAGAGGGTTCCCGTGGCATCGCGAACGGCGCCGCGGACACGACCGTTGGCCGGTCGATTGTGGTACTCCATCCGACCACACCGGAACGGCAGTCCGTAAAGAAGCGGCCCGGCCAGCAGGTTCAGCCAGGGTGCGTCGAGCCATTCGGCCAGAAAGTAGATGCCGATATGCCCGTGCTCGCGGACGTAGGTCCGGACATTGAGGTAACGATGCGTGCCGAACGGTTTGAACAGTTGTCGCACGAGCCGTCCGCCATAGCGCGGTCGCATGTCCGCGAGTGTGAAAGTGACGAGACTGACAAAGGCACGGCCGTCGTAGAGGTCGAGCTGGAAGGGAACCTCGCTCTGAAGAGAGTCGGCATCGACTTCAAAATGGAGGAAGACCACCCTGGTCCAGTCGCACAGCCAGAGCGGCTCGCCCGGGAGTGCAAGCAATTCGCGACGGGCCTGCTCGGACCGGGTGCACCCGGCCGGAAACTCCTCTACACGCGAATCACAAACGATGCTCGAGATCGCGGATGGCATCTTCCAGCTGGGTGAACTCGAACTTGAACCCGGCGTCACACAATCGTCCTGGCACGACCCGCCGGCTCTTGATGATCAACTCGGTCTCGGTTCGCAGGAAAAACGCGCCGAGTTCGAGCATCCATTCCGTGGCCGGCAGGCCGACCGACCGACGCAGGACGCGGCGCAAGACGGCCATCATCTCGGCGTTGGTCAACGGATTCGGGGCGGAGAGGTTCACCGGTCCACTCAGGTCCTCGCGCCCGATCAGGAACTCGACCGCGCGGCAGAAGTCCGTTTCGTGAATCCACGACACGAACTGCCGGCCGCTGCCCATACGATCGCCCAGGCCGAAACGAACCAGCCGCCGCAGCACGCGATAAACGTTGTTGGCATCGGCGTTCAGGCCGAAGACCATCGCTGAACGGATCGCCACTTTGCACGTTTGCGGCGTCACCGCCTCGTTGAAAGCGTGTTCCCACGCGGTGGCCACTTCGATCGAGAAAGCGTCCCGGGCCTCGGGCGTCGCGCCGATCTCGCCGGTTTCATTCCAGGCCGGTCCGAAAGTGTGCTTGTAGATCGTCGCCGTGCTCAAGTTGAACCACACCCGCGGGGGCCGGGCGCAACGCGCAATGGCTTCGCCGAGGACGCGCGTCGCGTTCACGCGCGAATCGAGCACGAGCCGACGATTGCGTGCGTGGTAACGGCAGTTCACGGAACGGCCGGCAAGATTGATCACCACGTCCGAGCCATCAAGTTCCCGAACCCAGTCGCCAAGGCACTCCCCATCCCATCGAACCTCGCGGCCGGTGGCGTTCGCAGCGTCTGACCGGCGCGTCAGGATCACGATGTCCCAGCCTTTCGCGGCAAAGTGACGGGCCAGCAGCCCGCCAAGGAACCCGCTGCCACCGGCGAGGATGAGGCGCCGATTCGGACTGGTAGGAGCCGACGTGAGGAGGCTCTGAACCGGGATCGGAGTGGCGGAAGGATGGAGGGATGAGCTGTCTGACCCGGATTGAGTCCGGGCCGGCGATCGTTCAACGGTCGCGCGGTCGAAGTTTTGAGCCTCCTCACGTCGGCTCCTGCCCGCACCATGATGGGGTATCCCCAGCAGGTCGCAGAGATCATGCGTGATTCGGCTCATGCGGCCTCCCTTCGCGCGGCCAGCGCCGGCAGCACCCGCCATTCGTGCAGGAGGTTGCGCATCAGCAGCGCGCTGTCGAACTCGAGACTGCCGGCGGGGAATCGCTTCCGGTCATCAAAGAAGCCCGATTTGACGCGCTCGACGAAGAGCGGCTCCGCCCGCCACGAGGGAATGTGGAGGACCATGTCTTCGCAGCTGCCACCGTTATCCATCGACCACCCCCAACTCCCGCGTTGGAAGAACGCAGACGCTTCCTTGAGCGACGCGAAGATCGAATTCACCGGCCAGGGCTCGCCCAACCTGGCCGCGACGCGCACCAGTCGCCGGCCGTCGGCTTCGGTGATGGCAATCTTGAGTCGGCGTTCGGTTTCCCAGGTATCGAAGCGGGCCAGGTGGTGGACGCCCGGAAACACGCGACCACCCAGCAACAGGTTCACACGCGAATCGGTCTCGCGGCGCAGGATGAAAACCCCTTCGCGAGGACCATTGTCCTCATCCCACTCGGCGGCAATCCGGTGCGCCGCGTTTTCCGAGGCCATCCCGAGTGCCGCCGGAAATCCTTTCGGCCGCACGCCTTCCAGCCGGATCAAACACAAACCGGCCATCGCCCAGCCTTGAACCAGCTTCGGCCGGAACGGCGCGGGCAGGAACGGGCGGACGCACTCAGGCCTGACCCGGAAGTTCACGAGCAAGCGTCGGGCGATGGTGCCCTCGATGACGGTTAGATGGCGTTTCACAAGCGACCTCCCTTCCAGGCCGCCCACGCGTAGATCAACGGCAGCACCGCAAATACGAAGTTGGTGGCGTGATAACCGGCGCGACGCCAGCCGTTCGTGAGATACGGCCGCAGATCAAACAAAAACGCCGCGACCAGCAGACGCGCCGTCCAGAAGGCGGCGAGGAACACGCACACCGCGCGGGCCAGAGGTGTACCCCCGGACAACTCGGCGGCCAGGAAGAACGACAGCGCGCCGAAGCACGCAAGCGAAGTGCCGATGAAGCCGTAATACACCCACATCAAGTTGCGGACGAAGGGCGGCACGCCGGCAAGATGACGGCGCAAGCCCACGACGCCGGGCATCAGCGCGCCGGCAGCGAGCAGTCCCACATGCGCGAGCCCCGCGAGTTGGAGGAGGGTGGTGAGTTTCATGTTGGGTTTCTCAGTTGGCGCCGATGGCATTCAGCATCGGCAGGATGATGTTGCGGACGAACACGGGAGGAAGGAGGCAACCGAGCGGCACCAGCAACACGAGCCACGCAAACAACCGGTTCAACCACGGACGACGGCGGATCAGCGGGGTCCGTTCAACGAACAGGCCGACGGCTTGTAGCGCAAAATAAAGTGTGGGCAGACCGAAACCACCACCAGCCGGGAACCCGATGACCAGGTCGTGGATCAGACCCGACGCGAGGAACACGATCACCAGCCCGGCGCGGGGACCGAAGCGCGGGGTGAGCGGACGAAAACCGTAGCGGTCTGCGAGCACGCTAAAGCCGGTGTTCCAGCGCCGCCCCCAGAAGTCCGCCAAGGAACGGGCCAGAAGCGGAGCGTTCATGTTGGGCCGGGCGCTAAAGCCAGCGGCCTGGAGCGTCAGTGCGAGCAGGTGAAACGTCCCGAAGTGCAACATCATGATGAGACCGATCATGCCCACCCAGCCGCGCAGCAGTTCGGCATCGGCCGGGACGACCGGAACGGCAAACCAGACCAACGTCGCCCCGACGAGCGTCTTCGCCGCAGGGGCCAGCCACCGCGCCGGTTCGCGGACAGTCAAGGGAGTTCCAACGAATTCCTTAAAGGACATGCCCGGCCAGAGCAGCAGATATGTGAGGCGCGACCGGAACGGGGCCCGCACTCCCGAGGCCAAGGCGTCCTCATAGGTGAGCCACTTGCAGCCGGCGTAAATGGCGAACGCGAGCAGCCACATGAAGACCCAGGGCAGCAATTCGCCACGCAGCGAGATGATCGTTGACGGAAGCAGGACGAGCGGCAGCCAGCTCAAGGAACGCCGATTTCCAATTCGGCTTGGGCATCGCTTGGCATGCGACGAGCCGATTTGGAAATCGGCGCTCCGAGTTTCGGGCACCCGGCACTTCCCTCCGAAACAGTGGCGATTGCGGGCAATCCATTCGTAGGTCAGCTGGCCGAGTTCTCGGAAGCCCGGCACGAGCAGCAGCACACCCACTGGCCACAACCAGCACACCGAACGGCAGAGCACGCCGAAGGCGTCCGCGTTGTGGCGCACCGCACCGTCGGCGCTCAAGAGGTGCATCCGCGTGGCGAAGGCAGTCTCACTGACGCCAAGCCACTCCGCAGCGCCGGGTGTTTGCAACGGCACCCAGCGGAAACCGCGCGACTCAAACAACCGCCCGGTGCGGTTGCGGCACGCGACACACGCCACGCACCCCGCGTCGTAGAAGATCCAACCACGGGTAGCGCTGCCTTCGTTTTGTATTGGCATTTCTGTATTCACAGAACTTCAGGTGCAAAATCTTTTACTCAGTGGCCCATACCATGCAGCTTGCGGGCTTTGTCGCCGAGGGTCAGCAGTTTGGTGACGGCGCTGGTTGGCGAGCAGCTCGCCTGCGCATACCACGCGGTGGTCACCTCGAAGAAGTCCGCCAGCTCGCGCATCCGGATGTCGGCGTGTTCGCTGGTCGCCTCGTCCTTGTCCGCCTCAACGAGGCACTCGCCGAGCACGGCCAGCGTGGGGTCGATCTCGCGCTTCTTCCGCTCATTCAGCACGGTGCGGAACAGCTCCCACACGTCTTCCATCGACTCGAGATGATCCCGCTTGTCGCCCGGCACAAGGGTAAGCCGCATAATGCCCCAGCCCTGGAGTTCCTTGAGGCTGTTGCTGACGTTCGAGCGGGCCACGGTGAGGGCGTCACAGATGTCCGCGGCATTGAGCGGCTTGGGTGAAATGAAGAGCAACGCGCCAATCTGGGCGACCGTGCGGTTCATGCCCCAGCGGGTGCCCATCTCGCCCCAGTGGAGGACCAACCGTTGTTCGACTGGCGAGAGTTTCTTCATTTCTGTATTGACAGACATTAACGAACTCAGATGATTAGCGCAAGAACTGATTTTCCGGTCACGCAGAACTCATTTGAATCGAGGATCATCCAGTGATTGAACCAGTGCACGCATTCCCTACCCGGCTTCATGACACCAAGTGAGAATCCTCTTGAGCCCTGGCAGGAAAAGCGTTTTGAGAGTTGGATTCTCCTCTGCCGCGATGAGTGACGAGGCGAGCAACGCTGAAACGGGTTTGGCCTTCGTAGCCAGCCTTGGCGAAAGGGGCAGGGCCAACATCCGCCCGCCTTGTCCACGGCGATTGCCCTTGTCGGCGGCGTTGTGCTTTACTGCGGTGTCATCCGTCGGCGCTTGGCTTGCGGCGAGGCCGGGCCGCCGAAGAGCGCGGTTTGAATTCTCCATGATTGAATCTGAGTCCCACATTCGAAGTCGCCCGCCCAAACCGGCGCGCTTGACTTGGCCGGCAGAATTTCCCGGCGCCGCCGGGTACGGCGAGGAGGAGATTAAGGCCGTGACGCGCGTCATCCGCAGCCGTTCGCCGTTTCGCTACTACGGCCCGAAGTGCAGAGGGCTCCAAACAGGCTGAAAACCAGAATCTCCAAACACCATGAAATACACCTACGAACAACTCGCCAAGATGATTGACCACTCGCTCCTGCATCCGACCATGACGGATCAGGAGTTGGAGGACGGCTGCAAGCTCGCCGCGAAATACGGCGTCGCCTCCGTCTGCATCAAACCCTACGCCGTCAAGCGCGCGGCCGAACTCCTCCGCGGAAGCGGCGTCAACGTCGGCGCGGTGATTGGTTTTCCCCATGGCAATTCCACCACCGAATCCAAGCGTTACGAAACCGAACTGGCCTGCCGAGATGGAGCCGTGGAGATTGACATGGTCATCAACCTCGGCAAGGCGTTGAGCGGCGACTGGGCCTACGTTGAGCGTGACGTGAAAGCCGTCTGTGACGAAGCCCACCAACGCGGTGCAGTGGTGAAGGTGATCTTCGAGAACGACTACCTCACCAAGGGCGGCGCCAGCCTGAGCAGTGACGACTTCAAGCGCAAACTCTGTGAACTGTGCGAGCGCGCCGGCGCCGACTGGGTGAAGACCTCCAGCGGTTACGGTTTCGTGAAGCAGGCCGACGGTAGCTACAACTACAAGGGCGCGACTGAACACGACCTCACGCTCATGCGCGCGAGCGTCTCGGCGAAGGTGCAGGTCAAAGCGGCCGGCGGTGTGCGCGACCTCGATGGGCTGATCAAAGTTCGCGATTTGGGAGCGACCCGGTGCGGCGCCACCGCCACTGCTGCCATGCTCGATGACTATCGGCGACGCGCCGCCGCCGGGCAGACGGGCACGGCGATGGAGGGCCGCTCTTCGGCCCTGGGTGCGGGCGGTTATTGAACCCACTCCATTCCACCCATGTACGCGAAACCAAGATCATGCGCCCACTGGCGTCCCGCCGCCGCGGCCCTCACTTGAATCACCGTCCTGGCGGCACTCGATGGATTGAACACGCCCAACGCCTACGGCCATCGCCCGCTCGTGGAGAACGATCCCAAGCGGCCCGACCTGAAAGACGAACCGGACAACGATTGCTGGGACCACGTGGACTTCATCGGGCGTCAGCGAGCCGGGTTAAGTGCCAATGACGAAGTCCAAATTGCGAAGTCCGGTCAGTTCGATAATCGAAACTGGACAACCGAAACCGGCCCAACCTGTCCAGAAGGCCATGCGTCATGGACAATGTTTCATTGTTTCGGCTATCATGGAGTCAATGAGCGGTCCAGATGTAGGCACGCGCTGCGGGCAAACACGCCACGGGCTTCATCCTTCTTCACCATGAACCATGTAGTTTTAGACTGGCGACCGCGTCGGAGGGCCATGCCGGCGTGCTCCCTGTTCCTCTGCCTAACTTGGCTGTTGCCTCTCCATGCCGCTGAATACTCGAATGCCAAGAGAGTCCTTCACACGGCGACGCTCGAATCCCAGAAGCTGCGCGTGGTGATCGCCGACAACACGGCCTACCCACCGGCACACCAGGCCGGATACAACGGCGTGGCGGAGCTGCAATTGGCCGGGTCAGATCAGCCCAACCTTTTCGTGCCGCGCTATTCGGGCCTGAACCTCGAACACATTTTCAGCGGCGACGCGGCTTCGTATGGCTGGCACATCTTCGAGCCACGGCAAGCACCCATGGAGTTGCGCCGGACCTCGATGCGCCGCGTGGAGTTGCGCCAGGAACGGACGAAGCACTGGCCGCTGCGCAGCCGGCTGGTTCACGAGGTGAAAGGTGACGCAATTGACCTGACGTATTACGGCACTCCGCAGGAAGACTTTTGGCGAAAGCACGGATACATCGGCGTTTTCTTCGCCTCCTACATCCAGTCTCCGGAGGACATGGCGATTCAGTTCATCGGACGCTCGCGCCCGGGTTGGGGCGATGCGACGCCGCGGTGGATCAAACACCTGCCCACGAGCCACGGCGTCGGGGCAAGCCATCGGCCCGCCGGCAGCACCTGGGATCCGTCTTTCGACGAGGGCTTCAAAATCAGCCTGGCTTCGGGCTTCTCGGATTTCGAATACGTGTATCCCTTCTACTTTGGGCGTTCAGGCGAAAATGTTCTCGTGATGATGTTCGAGAAACCACATGCCGGCGGGGAAATGCGGTTTGCCCAGTCCCCTTCCGGTGGCGGCTCCGGCAATCCCGCCTGGGACTTTGTTTACTTCCGCCGTGACTACGCCCCTGGGCGAGAATTCAAGTTCCGTGTCCGCGCCGTCTACCGGAAATTCACCCACGTGGAAGACATCGTGCGGCTTTACGAGCGTTGGTCAGGAGAAAGAGTCCGCCGGCCAGACTGAATCTCGCTGATGAATCGCCATCCAACCCTCACAAGCCAGACGTGGCGAGCCGTCCCGTCATGGACCTTGTTCTTCTGTCTGTCCAGCCTGTTGCTGCTCCAGGCAGCAGAGCCAACCAAGCCCAACGTTGTCCCTACGCCAGAGGCTAAAATCGACCACCTGGTCCCGCCCACCCTCTACAGCCCTTCCGTCGAACGGCATCGCTTTGGAGCGTATGGCCCGAGCCTCATTTCTGATCCGGGTTTCTACCCCATCCCCCAAGAGTCGGTGACCCGCGACACCTATTTGCGGTGGTTGGAGGAGATGGACCTCTTCAAACTCGCCGACACGCCAAAGGCGGGACTCTCGGGACCCCAGAGGTTCATGCCCGTGCTGGTGAAATACGTGCAGACCGGCGAGCGCCGCTGGGGCGAAGCCATCATCATCATGCTGAAGGATTGGCATCGTGCGACGATGGAGGAGGTGGCCAGGAAAGGCTGGACTGACCAGTTCATCGAGGAACCATGCTTCATTCCGCTTTATCGAAAACACCTCATCGCTGGCGGGCTGATGAAAGAGGATGACGCCTGGTTCCGCGATCTCTGGGTGGACTACTGCCGGAACGTGCATGTCTGGGGCACGAAACCCATCGAATGGCGCGGCGGCTGCCATCGCTCGGTGCCCGAAGCCCTGATGAAAGGGCTCGCCGCAAAGTGGTACCCAGAAATCCCCGAGGCGGCGCACTGGAAACAATACGCGGAACTGGGCTTCGCCGATTTCTGGAAACACAAGGAAGTGCAGCAGAACGACACGGGTTATTTCCCCGGGCCCATCTTCATGCTGCTCACCTGCGGCGACCAATATCTGGGCGATGACCGGGGGGTGACTGATCCCGGGATGCAACGCCTCTGGAAACGGCTTACGGTCGAAGTCACTCCGGACGGCGCGGTCAATCCCTACGGTCCCAATGGAGGCTGGAACAGCACGGCCGGATTCCGGCTCTTCGCCTTGGAGCTCGCGGCTGCGAAGACACGAAACGGGGAATACCGCTACGCCGCGCACAAAGTGATGAGCTACCTTCGCTACCAGGCCAAGCCCATCCAGGGCGACGCCTTTCTGCGCGAACGGGAAGTCGGTCAGCACGTGGCGCTGGCCTGGCTCTTTGCGGACGACTCGGTGAAGCCTGTGATGCCGTCCCCGGGTTCACTCTGGAACCTGCGCATGGAGGCGGCTCGCGTGCCGCACACCGACAAGGCGGTCGCGGAGCGACTCTTTGGCCACGCCGATCCCGATCCCAACAAGGGCCATCTCTGCTGCTCGTGGTGGCTTACCGGCAAAGACTATCCGGACAAGCTCGTGCTGCGCAGCGGCTGGAATCCCGGGGACTTCTTTGCCCTCGTCGAACTGCATCCCACCAGCGTGCCCTACAACGCCGGCGGCATCATGGGCCTGAACCGATTCGGGGCGGCCTTCACGCAGATCGTCACCAGCAAGGGCGATTCGGTGGAGAACCGGCTCATGATCGTGGACGTGGAGGGCAAAACAAAGCGCCGCCATCACCCCGACCCGCTCCGCTTTGACGAAAACTGGAAGCGCGGCGAAATGCCGGATATCGAGTCGGAGGTGACGTTCTTCGAGGAGCGAGATGACGCCACGTTCGCCCGGGTCCGGGTGAAGAACGTGGACGGTTTTCCGGCGGTGTATGAACGTGAGTTCGTCTTCGTCAAGAATCGCTTTTTGGCCACGCGAGAGACGATCGCCTTCGAGGAATCGTTCAAGGCCCGCGTGTCGCCGCTCTGGAACACCCGCAACATCGGCCCGCAGGTGGGCGCGCACTGGGCAAATACCTTCATGGGAACGTTGGTCGCCAACAACGGTCAGGTCGAGATGCCGTCCCCACCCGTGGACCTGCTCGTGTGGTTTGCGCCGCGACCGGACTGCCGGCTGCAGGTGGTGGACCGACTCCAAGAGGACCCGCGAGCCATCGCGTGCGGCGCGCAGCTTCGCTACGTCTGGGAAGGCACGCCCAAGATCGGCGACAAACTCGTGTTCACCCAGGTCTATTATCCACATCCGCCGTACCGGCCCTCGATCCACAGCAACCACGCCGGAGCGAAGGCCAACTACCGCGACGAACTCCAGGCCACCGCAGGCGCCTCCGGCATCCAGGTCGTGCGCGACGATCCAGAGGTCAGCGTGTTGCGCCTGGAGATGACCCCGGGCAACGTCGAGTGGGTGCTGTTTAATCCGGGCGGACGCGAGGTGGAATTCGCCGGGCAAAGAACCCGAAAAGCCTATGACCAGGGCCAGGGCAACCGTTTCAGAAATTGATTTCCAGCGTCGGGCCGCCCCACCGTCGCACAGGGCGAGCCTCGATCAGCTCGCCCAACCGCTTCAGCCGTCCCGTCGTCTGGTGGCCGTTCCGTTGAGTTGCGCTGCCCGAGTCATCCCCGTGCTCCTGTTGCTCGTCGCATGTTCCCAACGCGCGCTGGCGGCTTCGCCATTGGAGGCCGCGGTGCTGCGTGCCGTGCGCGAGGCGCGCTTCGACCGCGTGCTCGACTTCGGGCCTGCCAATGAGGATGCAGCCAAGCCGGCCTCGCCGAAAACCATCGCCCACGTGCCCCATGTGGATGTTGCGGTCATTCAACTCAATCGGGACGGTCAGGTGACGGCATCCGCCAATGTGCTGCTGTCACGCGACTATCCCGAGGGATTGATTGTCCCAGTCAGCCTGGACCAGGGCGCGGCCGCCGTCCGGTTTCGTCGTTGGGACATCGCGCGCTGGAACGGCGGCGACTTCAAGCCGGGCGAGTCCCTGCCGGTGACCACCAAAGGTTGGACCCACGATCCGCCGTTGACCGAGGACGACGATCTGATTCCCGGGCGCACGAATGCCGCCTTCCAGTTTATGGCCCCCTACCCGGCCTCGCTCTTCAAGCTGCTCGTCGCCTTCCACGTCATGCGGATGGTGGACGACGGATCGTTGACGCTCGACACGCCGCACACCTTTTCCGTCGCGAACCAGAAGGACGAGACCCGTCCGCTCCGGGCCTGGCTGGACCCGATGGTGACCGAGTCGAACAATCGCGCCACCCAGGCCTTGCTCCAGCTTTTGCACCGACACTCCCGCATCGAGACCATGAATCGGGAGTTTCGGGAACTGCGTTTGCCGACGTTGCAGATCAATGGGACCCGCGCGGCAGACGGTCGGAACTGGCAAACGGATCGGATTCACATGACCGCCTTCGACACCGCCCGCCTGCTGCTGCTCATCGAAGGTCCGTCCGGCGATTTGTGGCGCGCCCCGGATGGCCGGGCGGTGAACGCGCGGTTTCTCAGCGAATCGAGCCGGGCCTTTCTCAAACAACTGCTGGCGGAGCAAGGGCTGAACGAGGCGTTGTCCACCGCCAATCTGGCCGGGGTTCGCCATGTGCGCCCGGGCCTGCCCTCGCAAATTGCCGCACGCTGGATCAACCCCACCAACGGCATCGTCGTCGTGGACGGCGTGAACTTCGGAGTCGATGTCCGCGCGAGCAACGCCGTGGCGGAAGTGACCTTTGCGCACAAAACCGGACTCACCTACAACTACGCGTCCGACGCCGGCATCGTGACCTCATTGCCGGGGCGGCCGTTCCGGCGCTACATCCTCGTGTTCCTGAGCAACCTCGGTTACCGCTACGTGGACGAAGTCTTTGCGGATCGGACGAAGGGGCCTTATGCGGATCCCGTCAGTCCGATCAGCTACACTCAGCGCATTCCCGCGCTGGCCAGAGCTATCGACGACGCGATCCGTGAGACGCGCTGAGCGGAATTCGGTGCAGACATTGGAAGCCATCGGCTGGCGCAGGAAGCCGGCATGCCACGCGCGTGTCTGGTTCTGGCGATGAACGGAACGTTCGTCCTATTCGAAGCCGCGTGCGGTTGGTGTGTTGCCCTCGCCGGCGGCGTGATGACCCGCTGGTGATTCGCCCCCGCACCAGCGGCAGAACCGCGCTCGGTCACCGGCAAACCCTTCGCTGTCGGCGCTGAACCTTGAACCTGGAAACGGCAAATCAGCAGCGTCGAGATGCGCCGAAGCTTGACCGTCAAAGGCCTGCCGAAAGTTGAGGGGTTCTTCGCTGTTTTCGGTGGAATAGAGCGAGACCTTTGCTCCTGCCACGGACAGGGCGGAGCTGGCGGGCCGGCAGAAGACAGTCCCGCAGGGACGAAAGGAACAGCCATTCTCATTTTGGGGAGCGCGGCTGTGTCGAAGACCAGCCGCAGCGCGCGGACAGGTCGGAGGACTCCAGAATTTCAACGTGCTGCGGCGGGTCGAAGGACGACCCGGCCGCGCTCCGGGGCAAAATACGAACTCCCGAGCTTACCGGATGCATCATTGACCATTCGGTCAAGCCACTGGCATGACAAAGCCCTACAAAGCGCTTCTGCTCCAACCTCCCTTTCGCTATCGTTCCCTCGACATGATGACCGAGCCACCATGGCTCGGGCTGATGGGCGACTTGGAATCCGATCGGGATGAACGCATGGAGTCGATCGCGGATAGGATGAGAATCTGCATCGCCGCATGCGTTCGATTCCGACAGGCTGCGGCGGCAGTATCCAAGGCCCATCGCATTGACGATGAGTGCCCCCTCCGATCCCATTCATGAATTTGAAGACGTCCCCAAGCGGCGTGGTTTGAAGCTCGACCGCGTCGTGTTGCTCGGACGCACGCTCGAGGAATACCGTCGCTACTTCGACTTGGATCTCGACTCCCTGCACGGGTGCCGTGTTCTGGATGTGGCGTCGGGGGTCAGCTCCTTCACCGCCGAGGCCTCGGCCGAGGGCCTCGATTGCACCGCCGCGGATCCCATCTATGGGCTTGAAAACGAATCCATCCGCACGCAATGCGAGCAAGACCTCGATGAGGTGGTTCGAAGCCTCCACGGACTCGATACCTACAAGTGGGAGTTCTACAAGAATCCGAACCACATGCGGGGTTTTCGGGAGCGTGCTTATCGAACCTTTCTTGAAGATCGATGCTGCCGTTCAAACCGTTATCTCGCCTCGTCCCTCCCTCGATTGCCGTTCTCAGATCG
This sequence comes from Verrucomicrobiota bacterium, assembly GCA_016871495.1. Taxonomy (NCBI): domain Bacteria; kingdom Pseudomonadati; phylum Verrucomicrobiota; species Verrucomicrobiota bacterium. Next base: position 14,306 of record VHDF01000062.1, read on the forward strand.
CGCCTTCAACCTGACACTCACCAGTTACTTCCTCTTCGTCTATGAAGCCCAGCTGGATTGGAAGTTTCATCTTCAATCCCTCTTAGAAATCATGCGCGTCACGTCGGGGGAGGCCCGGATTTATCCGCTCATGACGTTCGAGGGCGTTCCCAGTCAATTCCTGTCCAGACTCGCCTCCGAACCCGCGCTCGAATCTCTCGAGTTCACCGTCGTCCCCACGCGCTTCGAGTTCCTGGTCGGTTCGAATGCCTACCTGCGTATTCGACACCGTACGGCCGGCTGACCGAAGTAAAACAAACCGGGAGGAAGCATCGTCTGCTCGGGATCGGGCCAGTCCTGAACCCAAGCTCCCGGCGTGAACACATCACCCCGGGAGCTGAGGAGGGAAAATTGGCGTGCGGCTGCGCTTTATCTCTTGGGCGGGTTGATGATCTCGCTCATCTTGAAGATGGGCAGGAACATGCAGACCACGATGCCGCCGACCACCACGCCCAGGAATACGATCAGAAGCGGTTCGATGAGCGAGGTCAAACCAGACAGGGTCGTTTCGATTTCCTCATCGAGGAAGTTGGCGACACGCTCAAGCATCGCGTCGATTTTGCCGGTTTGTTCGCCGGCGGTCATCATGCGGATGATCATCGTGGGAAACACCGGATGCTTGGCGAGTGCGGCGGAGATTCCTTCGCCTCGTTCGATATCATTGGAAGCCTCCCGAATGGCCTTTTCCATGATCACATTCCCCACCGTGTTCGCCACAATGTTGAGGACCTCGAGAATCGGCACACCGGAACGGATCAAGGAGGCCAGGGTGCGCGTGAATCGAGACAGGCAGATTTTGTGAGCGATCACTCCGAAAATGGGCAGCTTGATGCGCGTGCGATCCCAGAATTCGCGACCCGGCTTCGTCTTGATGTACGCGAACCAGCCATAGATCATCGCGGCCAGGATCCCAAGCACCACCAGGATGTAATTCTGAACGAGTTCACTCACCATGATGAGATACTCGGTCGGGGCCGGCAGTTTGGCGCCGAATCCGCTGAAAATGTCCTTGAAGACCGGCACGACCTTGACCAGCAGGAAAATGGTGATGCCGATGGCAATCAGGGTCACCGCCGTCGGATACATCATGGCCGACTTCACCTTCTTGCGCAGGCGGGCGGTATTTTCCAAGTAGGTGGCCAGACGCGACAGGATTTCCGAGAGCAACCCTCCCTTCTCGCCGGCCTCAACCATGCAGACATAGAGCCGATCAAACACCTTGGGATGCTTGCTAAGGGCCTGGGAGAAATTATCACCCTGTTCGACCCGCGCCGTGACGTCCTTGATCACATCGCGCATCACCTTGTTTGAAGTCTGCTCAGCAAGGGCTTGCAGGGACTGCACCACGGCCAGACCGGCGTCGATCATGGTGGCCAATTGACGCGTAAAAACGACTTGGTTCTGAAGCGTCACGGCACCCCCGGCCATCTTTCCCTTGCGGGTGACGTTCTCCGCAATCTCAACCACCAGCAGGTTCTGGTTCAGAAGGTCCGCAATCGCCGCCTGTTCCGTGGGCCGATCCATGACCCCTTTGACCTCTTTGCCGGAACCGGCTTGGCGGGCAACGTAGCTAAAATTCGGCATAATTGGCTGGACGATTAATCAATTCGTTCCCCCTAATGCAAGGCATGGGGATTCGCCCCTGCGAATGCCCTACCGGCCAGCGCATCCACAGGTTGTTGGTGCTGCGCACGGCAGCGCCGGGTCGCGGCGACCACGCCACTTCAACGGGCAAGGGTGCTGCCAGGGCGAAGGCATTCACCCAGGGCGGGCCATGGAACGGGAGGAGATCGCCGCGACCGATGGGCGCGAGCGGAAGCGCCGTGAACGGCGCGCCCCGACAACTTGCGGTTGCACCGCTCACGGCGGATGAGAAGCCTTGACTCGACGGGTGGTGGCTTTTGTTTCAAGATTGAATAAAGTGCCGGTCTCGAGTGTATAGAAGCATGTCCATTGACCTCCCCCGACACCTTTCGGCCTCCTTCCGCCGAATCGGGTGGAGCGTCCAGCATCAACGGCGCCTGCCGTTTACCCCCCTCCGAATTCGTCCCTGCAGGTTCCTGGTTCCACTCGCCTTGGCCCTTTCGTCGTTCCTGCCGCTCGAAATCCTGGCCGCCACGGATCAGAAGCCGCCCGCCTCAGCGACCACCTCAAGCGCCTGGGCATCCCTCTACCACGCCAGGCTCGATTGGTGGAGCCTTCGTCCCCCAGCCTCATCGCCAATCCCCAAAGTCCGCAACACCGACTGGCCGCGTCACGACATCGATCGCTTCATCCTCGCGCGCCTCGAACAACAAGGTCTCACACCCGCCGCTCCCGCCCGTCCGCGCACACTCGCTCGCCGGCTCAGCTTGATCCTGACCGGCCTGCCCCCTACACCGGTTCAAGTCGGGCGCCTGGCCGCAGACGCTTCCGATTCAGCCTGCGATCGCCTCGTGGATGAACTGCTCGAAAGCCCCCACTTCGGCGAACGATGGGCGCGGCATTGGATGGATGTGGTCCACTACGCCGATACCCACGGGTATGAATGGGATGTGCCGGCAAAGGGCGCCTGGCGCTACCGCGATTATCTGGTTCGGGCTTTCAACACCGATGTTCCCTTTCAACGCCTGATCCTCGAACAGATCGCCGGCGATGAAATAGAACCGCGGCTCGACCCTGTTTCCGGATTGAACGAATCACTGCTCGGCCTGATGTCGATGCGACTCGGCGAAAGGCGTCATGGGGACAATGCGGCGGCGGAAGGCGTCACGCAGGAAGCGGTCGCCAATATCATCGACACCGTCTCCAAAGGTTTCCTGGCCACCACCGTGGCTTGCGCCCAGTGCCACGACCACAAACTCGACGCCATTTCGCAGCAGGATTACTACGCCATGGCGGGATTGTTCATGAACACCCGCTGGGGAGCACGGCCGGCCGAGTCACGCGATCCCAACGCCGCCCTGTTTCCCGAAATGCGTCGGATCAAGTCTCAGATTCGTTCTGAACTCGGTCGGCGTTGGATCAACTCGCGTCCCCGCATCCTCGAACGTCTCTGTGCCCTCCCCCGGGATCACCCCACCAACACGGCAAACGCCAAATTTCCCGAATCCATCGCTGAGTTCTGGCGCCGATCTGCCAGCCACCCCGTCCGCGCCGAAGCTCTGCGAGAAGAAATCCGCCGCCGCCGCTCCCTCAACGCCACCAACCTGGCGGTCGTGGCCGATTTTTCCCGGCCAGGCGCTGAATCCGGCTGGCGCTGGGAAGGAGCCGGACTCCGCCACGGCCTCGTCCAACACGGCGAACCCGTCCTCGCTCTCTCCGGGACGAACCTCCTCGCCCATCTCCTGCCCGCCGGACGTTGGTCGCACGTCTGGTCACCCAGGCTGGCCGGACGCGTGCAAAGTCCTCTGCTCGACACCCGAGCCCCTTCCGTTCGCAGTCTCACGCTGGGTTATGCCGCCGGTCAGTTCGCCGCGCGCGCCTTCATCATCGACCACGCGTTCCACTCGGAACGGATGGCGTTTCTGAACCAACCCTGGCCCGGGTGGACCACCATCAAAGCGGGCGACTTCGACACGCTGGAGGGGGGAATCGATCGCCTCGAACGCAGGGTGTACCTCGAAATCGCCACCAAATCCCTGAACAATTACTTCCCGCCCCGCACCGGCTATGGCGGAGTCAAAGAGTCCGATCTTGCCGATGAACGCTCCTGGTTCGGCTTGAGCCGGGTGATTTCCCACTCCCCCGGACAACCGCGTTTGGACGAACTCGGACGTTTCGAGGGGCTCCTCGATCGTGGCGCGCCCTTGGATGAAGGGCTGGCCGAACTCATGACGGGCGCCGCGCGACGCTGGCTCGACGGGCATTGCGAGGAAGAGGACGTTTTGTTACTCAACGAAGCGCTTCAGCTCGGCTTGCTCGAAAACGAAACCGACTCGTTTCCCGAATGGCAAAACCTCGCCGAGCAGTATCGACGACTGGAACGTCGGATCGTGCCGGAGCGAACCGTCGGTGCGGCCGAGGATTGGCGCGAAGCGATCGACGAAAAACTCGCCGTTCGGGGTAACTACCATGATTTCGGCCTTGCAGTCCCCCGCGGCGGCATCGCCTTTCTGGGGGGGCCATCCCCACTCCATCACCCTCATTCCGGCGGCAGGCTCGAATTCGCGCGCGGCATTGCTCACCCCGAGAACCCTCTGACCGCCCGCGTCATCGTCAACCGCATCTGGCAGCACCTCTTCGGCGAAGGCTTGGTTCGGACCCCGGACGACTTCGGTCGCCTTGGCGAAAAGCCTTCCCACCCGGAATTGCTCGATTATCTCGCCCTTCGATTCATGAACGAAGGATGGTCCGTCAAACGTCTCATCCGCCTCCTCGTCACTTCGTCAACGTGGAAACAAGACGGGATCCCATCCGGCCGTGCCAAGGAAATCGATCCGGACAACCGCCTTTTGCATCATTTTTCTCCCCGCCGGCTTGATGCGGAATCGATTCGAGACAGCATGCTCGCCGTTTCCGGACGGCTCGATCCAACGTTCTACGGCCCTCCCATCGACCCTCCTCGCGCCGCCGAGGATCCTGCCAAACGCCTGTGGAGCGGACCGGTCGATGGACAAGGCAGGCGCAGTCTTTACACCAAGATCACGCTCATGGAACCCCCGCGATTCCTGGCCATCTTCAACCAGCCGATTCCGAAGCAAACCACCGGCAAACGGGACCTCACCCAAGTCCCCGACCAAGCCCTCGCTCTGCTCAACGATCCACTCGTGCATCATTTGGCCGCCCATTGGGCGCAACGCGCTCTCTCGTCCCCTCCGGAAGTGGTCGATGAGCGATTGCGAAGCATGTTCCACGAAGCGCTCGCACGGCCCCCGTCAACCGTCGAATTGGATCGGCTGCGATCTTTCTCCCATCGCTCCGCCCGCTTGCGAGGCGTGGCGGAAGAAGCCCTGCTCCACTCCAAACCGGTCTGGCAGGACGTGGCTCATTCGCTGTTCAACACCAAGGAGTTTCTCTATGTCTTCTGATTGCCCCGGCTTCCACTCCGCGCCTCGCAACCGCCGCGAGTTTCTCAAATCGTCCGGTTTAGGTTTCGGCTGGATGGCCCTCTGCGGCCTCCTCCCGGCGTGGCACCCCGCGTTGGCGTCCGCCAAACCCACGGCCTGGCCCCCTCGCGCCAAGAATGTCATTTTTCTCTTCATGGACGGCGGCGTGTCCCACGTGGACACTTTCGACCCTAAACCTGAACTCACTCGGCGCCACGGTCAGCCTGCTCAGTGGCGCACCGATCCCCGGTCGCAAGCCGTCAGCGCAAACCGGAAATGGTTGAAAGGGCTTTGGGAATTCAAGCAACGGGGGGACTCGGGACTCTGGGTCAGCGACCTGTTTCCGCACGTCGCCAAACTCGCGGACGAACTTTGCGTCGTGCGCTCCATGATTGGCGAAACACCCCTGCACGGGGCGCAATCGCTCCTCCTGCACACCGGACGATCCATCGGCGGCGCCCCCAGCCTCGGTTCCTGGATTTCCTACGGACTCGGCACGGAGAACCAACAACTGCCGGCTTACGTGCTGCTGAACAATGACTGGATCCCCAACGGCGGTTATCAGAATTTCGCCAGTTCCTTCCTGCCCGCCACACACCAAGCCACGCTCGTACGTTCCAAAGGCGCGCCCGTGGATAACATCCTTCCCGCCGACCCCACCGCAGTTCAGCGAGCGAAACTCGACCTGCTCAAGGAACAGGACCTCGGCTTCGCCCACACCACCGGCGACGTCTCGGCGATCGAATCCGCCATCCGCAATCATGAAACCGCGGCGCTCATGCAGTCCCATCTGCCTTCCCTCTGCGATGTCTCCGGTGAAACCGAGGCCACCCGGCAGCTCTACGGCGTGGATCGCGCGAACGAGCACGACCGTTTCTATTCCCTGCAATGCCTGCGCGCCCGCCGCCTCGTTGAGGCCGGCGTCCGCTTCGTGGAGATTACCTGCCCCCTGACCCACAACAACAACGCGCCCTGGGACCAGCACGGCGAACTGAAACTGCGCCACGAGGAAAACGCCCGTATTACGGATCAACCCGTCGCCGCGCTGCTTCGCGATCTGCGGGATCGCGGACTCCTCGAAAGCACCCTCGTGCTCTGGGCCGGAGAAATGGGACGCACACCCCATAGCGCGGGCAGCGATGGACGCGACCATCATGTCAGCGGCTACACGATCTGGATGGCCGGAGGCGGTTTCAAGCGCGGCATCGCCTATGGCACCACCGATGGCATGGGCATGAGCGCCGTGGAAAATCCCGTGGAAATCCACGATATCCACGCCACCTTGCTGCACCAACTCGGTGCGCACCACGAGCAACTCGTCTTCCGCCACGGCGGACGCGATGTTCGCCTCACCGATGTGCGCGGCAAAGTGCTGCGGGAACTTTTGGAGGCGAGTCCGGTCTAGAGCCGCTGGGTCAATCCCGCGCTTCCACCCACAAGCCCGCCATCGTGCGTCGGGCCGTCGTCGGGTCGGTCAAAGGAACAAACCCTTCGGCGATCCTTCCCTTCGGCGTTCCCTTTAACCGCACGGGCAGACGGCGCTCCTCTTCCCGAGCCCAATCCGCCAACGAAGCCCCTCCCTTCTGAGCCTCCCGCGCGCTTTTCAGCCGAAGCGTCGCGCGGGAACCAGGAGCCACGAACCGCATCAGCTCCAACGTCACTCTCCCCATGGTGTAGCGAGGATTGATCTCCACCACGGGCTTAACCCGCGCCACGCCGTCCCGGTCTCGAAACACGAAAGCATCAATCCCCACCGCTCCTCGATATCCCAACTCTCGCAATCTCGGTCCCAGAGCCTCCCCCAACCGCGCAAAGACCGCCGGCCACGTCAAAGCGGGCGGAGGCCAGGAGGGAAGTTCCCGCAACACCTCCCGAGGCGGCCGCTTCGCGAAATCCGGACCCGCCCAATTGAACTCAAACTGCCCCCGATGATCGCACTTCAAGCCGGTGTAGCCCAAAACCTCCAAGCCGCTTTCCCTCGCTTCACACTGGACCGAGAACTCCACCACGCGGTCCAGCCACGGTTCAATCACGAGCAATCTTCCGCCAGCCAAACTGGACTGAATCCACCGCCACTGGGGAGCCAGCACCTCCGGTTCCCATAATCGGAGGGCATTTTGCCCCGCGAAACCGTGCTCGCGCTTCACGACTAACCGGTGCCATCCCGCGTTCCTCCAGGTTGCAATCACCGCCGACGCCTCAGCCAGCGTCGAGACTTCCCTCCCCACCGCGTCGCGATCGATCAAACCGCTGCAGCACTCGGAGGTCTCAAGCCATTCCCGCAAAAAACGCGCACTCCATGCCTTCGAGAAACACGTTCGCTTCCGGGAATCAAAGGAATCTCCCGACGCTTCCTGGTCCAACCCCAAAGCGGCGGCATGAGCAGCCTCTTCCGGACCCTTCGACCAGGGACGCCATTCCCCCAGTTTTCGTGTTCGTAACGGACTGAACGGGTCCGGCACCCCGGTGGAGGTGACCTCGAACTCCGGTAAATCGAAGCCCTGCGCCTGCCGGGCCGAAAGAAACTCCCGCGATGGACGCTCCGGAACCAGCACCACGTCGTCCCGCCTCGCCAGGTACATCGGCAGCGCCCCCAAGTCCCTCGCGAAATCCGCCTGCATCTTGGACAATTGAAATCCGGGGCCCGCGTCCATTCTCAACTCCTCGAAGGGATTGAACCAAAACACCGAGGGAGTCCTTCCCTTCGACATCGAAAACACTGCGAGTTCAGAGATGAACCCCTCGTTCAGTCCCGCTCGCCGCCGTCCTTCCGCATTGAATTCATCGCCCTTCGCCCTCCGCGGTGAAAGAGGAAACTTCAGCAGACCCCGAAACGCCTCCCAATCGCTCGCGCCCGCCGATTTCCAGTGCTGAAACCATTTCCAGCCGAGAGCCACATGCCCGATCTCGTCCCGGTAGATGCCTTGCAACAAATCCGCCGTCTCCTGATCTCCCGCTTCCCCAAAGGCTCGCGAAAATTGCTGGCAGAAATCGAGGTTGGCTTGCTCAAAGGTCAGGCTCAAACCCGCGACGTAATCCATCGGACTCTCCATGCGGGACACACAGCGCCAGAAGAAACCGCTCAGGGGCAGTTCACCGAAACAAACTCCGCAGGCCTTCATCCGCGCCAGATAGAGCCGCGTGTGGTCCTGCTCGTCTCGCAACGTACGCCACACGCCTTGCCGAAACTCCGGAGGCGCGTCCGGAAATTTCAGCAGCACCAACGCCATGAGTTCCACCGCCAGCAGTTCGTGATTCGCGAAAAAATGAAGCGCCTGCCCACGCTCGCGATCGCCCCGCAGCAGCCCCCGCGGAAAACTTCCCCGCCCGTCGCTCCCCGTCTTGAATCGCAGTTCTGGAAGCCTGGACGGCATCGCCGGCGCTTTGATTCCGGCACCGGGCCGCTCGTCGCTCCAGTTCCCGGGAGCGCCGAGCTTCGACTCCAAATCAGCGCTGAACAGAATCTTCTCGGCGCACTCACGAAGTTCCATAAACCTGCGTCCCTTCAGCCGCGAATCAAACTTCCGTCCGCACAATCCTCAGCTTCTCCACCCTCGCTCCCTCCGTCTGCTCCACGAGCAGTTCGTAGGATCCCACGGTGAGTTTGTCCCCTGCCTTGGGAAATCCCCCCAATCGTTCAGTAAAAAAGCCTGTCACCGTGGCGCTGTCCGCCGAACTCAGTTTTTCCCCCAGCAATTCTTCCAGATCATGCAGCGGCAACTCGCCCGACGCTTCCCAAGTGCGCGAATCCAGACGCGACAGCAACGGCTTTTCCTGATCGAACTCGTCCTGGATCTGGCCCACCAACTCCTCCAAAATATTCTCCAGCGTGATCAGCCCGACCGTGCCCCCGTGCTCGTCCACCACCAGGGCCATATGCAGTTTCCGGTCCAGCAACAACTGCAGCACACGTTCCAATCGGGCCGACGGCGGCACATAAATCAATCCGCGCGCCACCGGCGCCAGGTCGGCGCCCGTGCCCTCCGGCCGTCGCATGGCGTGCAAATCCTTGATATGGATCAAACCGAGGGTTCGATCCACGTCTCCCTCCTCGCACAACGGAAACCGGCTGAAACGAGTTTGCTCCGCAATGTCCAGGCACGCGGCAAGCGAGTCTCGAGTATTGAACACCGTAATCTCGCGCCGGGGACGCATCACTTCCCGCACGACACGCCGCTTCAGATCAAACGCGTTCAACACCACGTTCCGGCCAAACGTCCCGTCCCCGCCAGGCGATCCATTCGACGCCAGCATCAACCGCATTTCTTCCTCGCTCTGACCCTGTCCCGATTTCCCCCCTTCTTCGACCCCCAGAAATCCCAGGATCCACTGCGCAGCGTGGTTCAACAGCCAAATAAACGGATAACTCAGCCGGTAAAACCAATCCAACGGGTGGACAATCCACAGGGCCGTCGTCAGGGTCCGGCGGATCGCCACCGCTTTGGGCACCAACTCGCCGGCCACGATCAACAGCAACGTGTTCGCAAAAAGTCCGAACAACACGACCGAAACGGTTCGCACCGCCTGATTCGTCACCCCCAGCACGTCGAAAACCGGCGACAGGACGCCGGCAAATACAGTCGTGGCCATGCCTCCGATCCCCAGACCACACAGGGTGATGCCAAGCTGCGTCGCGCTCAAACACGGCTCGATGTTGCGAATGAGCCGAAGAGCGATGCCCGCCCGTTTGTTGCCCTTTTTCACCAACGGGTGCAACTGCGTCTCCCGCAGCCGGATCAGGGCAAACTCCGCCGCCACAAAGATCGCATTCACCACCACCAACGCCAGCAACCCCGCCACTTGCCAGCTCAATCCGATGGACAACCCCGCCTCAGCTTCCTTGGGGTTCACAGGCTAACCTCCCCAAAAACCGACAGCAGCACGTCGGAAAGCGCTAACACGCCCGCAGGCTTCCCCTTCTCGTCTCTCACCACGGCCAGCCGTTGTCCCCCCTTCTGCATCCGTCGCAACACCTCGTCCAGTCTCGTGCTCTCTTCCACAAATAAAGCGTTCTGAGTGAGCTGCCCAACCCGCCGCGAACGATCCAGGCAGGACTCATAAAGCAAATGCCTCAACGGCAAGACTCCCAGAATCTCCGCACGCTTGCCCTCCCCTTTCCACACCGGCACCGCCTGAACAAATCGATCCTTGGCCCGCTCGAAAACCTCCGCCAACGTCTCATTCGCGTCCGCCCCCCAAACCTTGTCCAGCGGCGTCATGGCCTGCCTCGCGACGCGATGCTGCAACTCCAAAACCCGCTGCACCATGCCTTGCTCATCGTCCGTCAACCCGCGTCCACCCTTCGCCATGAATTGACGCCATTCCTCACGATCGCCAAACAAGCTGCCCGTGAACGCCTTTCCCCCAACCCGCCTCAACAACCCTCGCGCCACCCAGGCCGCCGCCCTCACCCCCGGACGCAACAACAGTTCGATACCGCGAAAAGGCCGGGCCAGCACCAGACAGAGCCGGTTCGGGAACCGCTGAAATAACATCTTCGGCAGCAAATCAAACAGCATGTAAAACAAACAGCCCGCTCCCAACAACAAACACCAAGCCCACACCCGATCCAATCCGATCCAACCGTCCACGGCGTAAACCGCCAGGGTAAACGTAATGAAATTCGCGAGGGTGTTTCCCACCAGGATCGCCCACAAGAAATTCTCCGAATTCTCTAAATAACCGTTGAGGATGCGCGCGCTCCGGCTCCCCGTGCGCATCAACTGCCGGATGCGCAACCGGCTCAGCGCAAACACGCCGGACTCCATCCCCGACAATAAAAACGAAAGCCCAAGGCAACCCGCCATCACCCCCGCGCCCCAAACCGGAATGTCGCCGGTCACAACTTTCCCCCCTCCGGCCGGACCGAAAGGTGCCGCCCCGCTTCCGCTTCAATCAACACCTCACGCACCCTCCTCGGCTCTGCCTTGGTCACCGTCCACTTGAATCCGCCCAAGGTCACGAATTCCCCCGGCGAGGGCACCACTTCCAGTGTGTGCAACAACAACCCTCCCACCGTGGCCACTCCCGGCGGCAAAGGAATCGAACCCAGTTCCTTCTCCAGATCCTCCAAAAGCACGCCTCCTCCCGCCTCCCACTTTCCTGCCTGGAGCTTGCGCAACACCGCCGCCTCCTTTCCGGATGTCTCCCTCAAGGGACCCAGCATCTCCTCCAGAATATCCTCCATGCGCACCACTCCCGCCGTGCCGCCAAACTCGTCCACCACGATCGCCAATCCCCGCTTCTGCCGCTGTAAGCTCTTGAAAAGTTGCAGCAAATTCATGCTGGCCGGCACGAACGAAGGAGTCTCGAACGCCTCCATCAGGTCCACCTGCGGATCCGCCAGCAAACGTTGAGTGTTCAAAACCCCCACAATCGTGTCCGGCGAACCGTCATACACGGGAATCCTCCGCAACTTGTGCCGGCGCGCCTCCACCATCATCTCCTCAATGGAAAGCGTGTCGGGAATGCATGCCATCTGGGCTCGCGGACGCATGATGTCGCGGGCGGTGCGCCGGTCCAGTCCGATAATCTGCAAAATGATTTCTTTCTCCGAGGGATCCAGCGCGCCCTGAGTGTAGGCCAACTCGATCAACTCCTTGTATTCCTCATCGGAAATGCCCGTCCGCGGACGCACGGAGCGGGGAAGCAACGCCGCGAGAATCCATTCGTTCAGTTTTTGCGCCCCGCGGCGGAACAACCGGGTCCCCCTTTCAAACCCCAGCGTCGGACGCGCCAAACGCTCCGCCCACCGGCTTGGATCGCGCAACGCCAGCGCTTTGGGGGCGATTTCACAGACGAGCAGAATCCACACCGCCAGCAGCGGAAGCACCGTCCACCACGGCCAATCCCTTTCCCTCGCCACCCAGCAGCCAAGCGCCACCATCATGGCGTTCGCGAAATTGCTCCCTAATACGAGGCTCGCCAGGTAATCCTGCGGCGCCGCCAGCAGCGCCGTGAGCGCCGTCGAGTGACTTCCGCCCCGCGCCCCCAATTCGCGGGACCGCCAGCCGCCCAGGGCCATCAGGGCGGTCTCAGCCAGCGCGAAGAAACAACTCGCGCATGCCGCCACAAGCATCAACAAGACTGACACGGCCAAGGACATGCGTGAGATCTAACCGACCCGCCTCGCTCGTATCAACCTTCGACCGGTTGCGAACTGCCGAATTCTCCCCGTTACTCCTCCCGCGTCTCGTCGCCGACCGCCGCCTGGCCCGAAATCAAATCCGCCGCAATCTTCCCCTCCCGGGCCGGGCCCGTCACCTTCACCTCGCCCACCTTGCGGCCCGCCCGATAGAGCGACAACCTCCGATCCACCTGAGGCATTTCCTTCAAAGTAAAATCGAGCACCACAAAACGGAGCGCGGTGTTGACCGACACCACACTCCCCGCCTCGGACTCCACCTGCACGAACGGATATTTCCCCGCAGGAGGAGGCTTTTCTTGGCCGGCCACCCCACCTCCCGTTTTCCCCTTCGGCGCCCCTGCTTGAGGACGAACAACCGGACGAAACGGCATGGACGACTCCCGGCTCGAATCGACGTTCGACGCGCGGCATCCCGCCGCCATGAGAGCCACGATCAAAGTGCAACGTCCCCAATGCACGCAACGACGCATGCCGCTAAAAACTTCACCCTCGCCATTCCGTCAATCCCCTTCTGCCGGCCGGAATGAGGGTGAACCCGGGTCGTTACCGGGAGCGTTCATCCACGACCTGGGTTTCGACGCTGAATTCATTGCCCTCAAGCAGTACCGTGCCCACCTTCTTGCCGATGCGAATTCCCGTTTTCTGCCGTCCCGTTCCGCTGTCCTCCAATCGATTGCCTCGAATCACGGTCCCCTGAGTGGCGCCATCGACAAACAGGCCCCAGCCCTCGTTGTCCCGGACCGTGTTTTGCTCAAAAGTCACGCGATGGGCCGCCATGGCCTCGGACTCGGCGCGCCAATACACGCCACCGCGCTGATTGCCCACGATGGTGTTCTTTCGGACGAAATTATCGCTGTCCTTGTGCCCGATGGACATGCCATAGCCTCCATTTTCCGCCAGGTAGTTGGACTCCGCCACTCCGCCGCGCACGCGCCAGCAAAAAAACAGGCCGTCCCCGGCGTTACGCACCGCACGACATCCCGTGACGGTTGGCCGTTGCGAACCGCTCCCGGGATGCAGTCCCAAACCACCGCATTGTTCCACCCGGCAATCCTGAACTTTCACATCGTTGGATTGCTGAAAGCTGATGCCGTCTCCGTTGTAGTTTCGCACGGTGCAATGGGCGATGACCGTGTTGTCGCCCCGGTAAAGAAAGATTCCGGCCGTGCGGCACCCATCGATGAGCGTGGGATTCTCCGAGCGGTTGCCATCGATGGTCAAATGCTCGACGCGCGCGTCCTCCAAATGATAGCCGCTGATGACCGGGAAGACCGTGGTGGCAAACGCACCGTCGTCCACCATGCAATCCGCGTTCAACGAGCGGCTGAGGGTGAAATAGCCATCCTTCCCGTTCAAAATGGTGGCGCACATGCCGTGAAAGTTGCGCATGGTTTTGGATCCCACATACACCCCCCGTCCGACTTCGAACCCCTCGCGATCGCGCACAGTGATGGCCGCCTCCCCAAAATCGCCATCCGCCGCCAGCAAACTCCACACCGCCTTGTCCTTCTTGAGCACGGTCCGATCCCCCGCCCCGCGCACCGTGACCCGGCTGCGCAGATGAAGCGAATCCCTCATCAGATATTCTCCCGGCCCGATTTCCACCGTGCCGCCGCCCAAATTGCCGACATAATCCACCGCGGCCTGCAACACGCGATGGTCGCTTCCCGTCAAGTCCCCCGAGGATTGACCCACGCGCACAGTCACCGCAGGTCGAGCGTGCATTTCGTTCTCGGCGTGTTTCCGGCCTGCCTGATCCGCAGACAAGGCCAGGGAGCCAAGAAAGAGAAAGGACAAGAGTCGCTGGATCATGCTCCAAGTCTATGGCACGGCCGCGTTCGAGCAATCCTGGAAAAACACGCCCGGCCAAGGGCGGTGTATCCAGAGGTTGTCGGTCCTGATCGGGTCGGGTGCCGGGGATTGCGCCCCGGCACCCTCCCATACCACCGGACGTGCGGTTTTCCGCATCCGGCGGTTGAACGCAGCGGCCCTTCACACGGTGGCCGCAAGGTCGGATGGCATCCAAAACCCGTGACGTCGCAACGCCGCGTTGCTTAACGCCGTCTGCA
>VHDF01000063.1 GCA_016871495.1 Verrucomicrobiota bacterium
GCGTTGGTCCGCCGGCACACCGGGGCGGGAATCGAGGAATGGGGAGAAATTGGTGGAGAACGGCGAGGCGCGCAGGATGACATTGTTGTCGCGGCGGCCGTTGATTTCGACGAGACCAAGTTTGGGCTGGGTCCACTCGTGGCCGTCCACGCTCTCGGCGTAGCAGGTCATTTCGCCAGGATTGCCGTCAAACAGCTTCCCTTTGTAAGTTGGGTTTTGGTCGCGAAAAACGGCGCGGTAACGGTCGCCGTCCTTGATGACCGTCGTGTAAGCCCCGATCAGAGGATGGCGCGGCCGGGGCAGTTTCACGGGCGCGTGCATTTGCAGCCTCGCGCCCGTGAGCTGGTCAATCAGATACCGGTCCAGAAACAGTTCGAGTCGGGAGCCGAGTTCGAGCGGCGCAGAAGCGCCGGCCGCCAAGGTCGCGGGGTTAAATCGCGCGGCCGCCAGCGCGGCGATGCCGAAGGCCGTTTGGGCGAGCCACTCGCGGCGGTCAGCCAGTTCAAGCGCGTGGAGTTTAGTATGATCTCGCATCCGTGGCCAACCTACAGTCTACAGCCTAAAGCCTACAGTCTAAAGTCTCCAGCCTGCCGTTGATCTTGCCCTCCGCCAGGAGCAGAGCCAACACCTCATGTTCCCACAGCTTGAGGAACGGTTCGGTCGCCAGCTTGGGCAAGGCCAGGAACGTGCCGTCGGGCAGAAACACCCCTTCGCAGACCAACACGTGAATATGCGGATGCAATGAATCAGATCGCCGAAAGTCTGAATTGCCCCGACCATGCCCCGCACGCCATCGGGTCGACCGCTGGTCGCCTGGTAAACGGTGCAGACCGTCCGCCAGGCGGCCTGACAGAGCGCGCCCAAGAGCGAACGGTCGTAACGGAATTAGAGCCTCAATCGTTTGGGTATGGTGAAGACGAACTGCCGGTGGGGGACATCGGCACAAACGTGTTCGGCGACCCAGCCGGCTTTCTCCAAGGCCCGTTTCTCGTGGCAACTCGGACCAACGCAGCGGCCACGGCACGAAAACGCGACAAACATCTCGTGTTGGCACTTTGAGCACCGGACCCGGGCGAACCCGTGTTTGAGATCGCCGCACTCCAGAAACTTGGGCACCGCCGTGGCAATGATCCGCCTTCGCTCGAGGCTACGGAGGGACAAGTCGGCCGCCAGCCGCCTTCGCCAAGGCTACGGCGGGCCAAGGAATCCATACCGCTCCTGGTAGCGCTCGGAGTCGATTTTCTCGAACTCCGGATCGAAGCGCTCGATCCGCCTCCGTCGCGCCCTGCGCGACTACGGCGCGACAGGCCACCTCGTGGAAGCGGTAATCCTCGCGGGGACGACTTGCCCGGCCGAAGCCCTGGCGAAGGCTGGTAAACACCCGGTGCATCCCGATGTTGCCGGTGATGCAGGTAGGGCGCGTCCGTCCCGGCGCGCCGCCGGAGCATGATGTTTTGCATCCAGTGGGCGGCGGGCTGGGACAGGCCCGCCCTACCAACAACATCGGGATACACGGGTAAACACCGCCGGCCTCCTTGGGACCACAGGCCATAACCGATCTCCTTGGGGCGAGAGCTTACGCCCTGCCTGACACCAGGCAAGCTCACCGTGAAGGCTTGAAGGCTCGATGGGCCAGATGCGCTTGAGGAACTCTGACCCTCCCCCGCCCGCCTCACCGGTCAGCCGCGCCCAGGTCCACGTAGATCCGGCGCCGGTTCAGGCGGGCGAGGAGACGCGAGCGAAGGCTGTCGATCGCGACGGCCACAAAGATGATGGCGCTGGTCACCAGGGGGTAGCTGTAGGGATTGGCGTTGAGGATCACCAGGCCGTTCTCGACGGTCTGGATCAGCACCGCGCCGAGCACCGCCCCCGGCAGCACGCTGCCGCGTCCGCCAAACAAACTCACGCCTCCCAGCACCGCCGCGGCGATCGTGTTGAATTCCTTTTGCTGGCCGAAGCTCGGCGAGACCGCCCCGGTCTGCGTCAGGGACACCAATCCGCTCACGGCCGCGCAAAAGCCGGCGATCGCATACACGGCAAACAACACGCCCGTCACGTTGAGGCCGGCCTTGCGCGCGGCATCGGCGTCCTGGCCGACGGCGTAGACCTGTCGGCCGAACGGCGTGCGCGTGAGCACCAGGTGCGCCGCAAGGGAGATCAACGCACAGACGATCACGGGCAAGGGCAGGCCCCAGAGCTTCGTCGCGCCCAGTTGGGTGACGGCTTCGGGCATGTTCATGGCGCGCGTGTTGGTCAGCCACAGGCCGAAGCCGCGTCCGACGAACAGCATGGCCAGCGTGACGATGAACGCGACGATCCGCAGCCGGATGATGAACACCGCGTTGATGGCGCCCGCCAAGACACCGACTCCCATCGCAGCAAGGAACGCGATCCAGAGCGGGGAACCTTGGAAGATCATTTTCCCGGCCACCGCCACCGCGACGAACATCACGCTGCCGACGCTCAGATCCACCCCCGCCGTCAGCAGGACGAATGTCATGCCAGTGGCGACGATGGCCATCGCGCTCGATTGCAGCAGGATGTTGGACAGGTTTTGCAGCTCGAGAAACTTGGGTGAGAGCGAGCCGAAGACGGAGAATACGACCGCGAAGAGCACGAGCGGCGCGTTGTTCAGGAGCCAGAGCAGGGGCTTCATGGCGCGGCCCCCGGGTTCTCCATCTTCGAGGTCAGATGGCCCTCATGCAAGGCGGCCTTCAAGATCCGTTCGCGATCGAACTGGTGGAGATGGATTTCATCGCGGATGCGGCCGCGGTTCATCACCAGAATGCGGTCGCACATGCCGATCAACTCCTCGATCTCGGAGGAGATCATGAGCACTCCGGCGCCCCGTCCGACGAGTTGGTTGATGAGCGAATACACTTCGTGCTTCGCACCCACGTCGATGCCGCGCGTGGGTTCGTCGAGGATGAACACGCGCGGCTCGTTCAGGAGCCACTTGGCGAGAACGACCTTTTGCTGGTTGCCGCCGCTCAAGGTTTTCACCGGCTGCAGGTCCCGGGCGGATGCGCTTAGGGTGACGGCGCGGCGCGTGGTCTGCAGGGCTGCGTTCATCGCTCCTTGATCTAGCCAGCCGACCGGGCCGGACGCGTGGCGGGGCAGAGCGACCAGCGACAAGTTGTCGGCAATCGACGCATCGAGGCAAAGCCCATCATCGCGCCGACTCTCCGTCAGAAGGGCGAGCCCGGCCGCCACGCGTTCGCGCGGCGACAGCCGTTCGATCGGGCGGCCAGCCAGATGGATGGAGCCGCGGCTCAATGGATCCAAACCGAACAGGATGCGGGCGAGTTCCGTGCGGCCGCTGCCCATCAGTCCCGAAATGCCGAGCACTTCCCCGGCGCGCAGGCGAAACGAAATGTCGGCCACAATGCCCGGCTGGGTGACGCCCGAGACTTCCAGGAGAGTGTAGGACGATCCCGCGTCGGAGGTGCTGCCCCGTCCGGCGCCAGATGGTGGCGGTGGCGGGGGATCGGATCGCGGGCGCTGAGGAAACAATTGCTCCATCTCGCGGCCGACCATCAGCGTGATCATGCGCTCCGTGGTCCATTCGGCGCGCGGGCCCTGACCGACGACGGCGCCGTCGCGCAAGACCACGATGGAATCACACAAGCGGAGCACGTCGTTCAGCGCGTGCGAAATGTAGATCATGGCGATGCCGCGCGCGCGCAGTCGGCCCAGCAAGGCGAACAAGTGCTCGGTTTCGTGGGCCGTCAGGGAGGTGGTGGGCTCGTCCAGGATGATGAGGCGCGGATCAATGCTCAGCGCCTTGGCGATCTCGACGAGCTGTCGTTCCCCGGCGGATAAACGCTCGACGAGAGTGTCCGGTGACAGCGACAGGCCGACCTGGCGCAGCAGTTCTGTCGTGCGGGAACGGAGGGTGCGACGATCGATCCAGGGGAGGCTAATGCTGGTTCCTTGTTCTTGGTTCTTTGTTCTTGGTTCTTGGTTCCTTGTTCGTGGTTGGTTGATCGTTGATCGTTGTTCCTGGTTCTTTGTTTCTGGTCCTTTGTTCGTTGATCGTTGCTGAACGCGAGTCGTCTCGGTGCTGCCACGATCCATGAACGACGAACCACGAACAGCCTTCTGACCCAGTCGCGGAAAGGCGGCCAGGAACAGGTTTTCGGCGATGGAGAGATTCGGAAAGAGATTTAGTTCCTGATGGATGAACGCCACGCCAGCGCGCGTGGCCTCTTTCGGGGCGGCGGGCGCATGGGGTTCGCCCGCGAGCGACATCTGGCCGGCGTCGGGCGTCAGGTTGCCGCCGAGGATGTTCATCAGGGTGGATTTGCCCGCGCCATTCTCGCCCACCAACCCGAGCGTTTGCCCGGCCGGCACGATGAAACTCACCTCCTTGAGCACGGGCACGCCGAAGAAGGATTTGGTGATGGCATGGAACTGGAGCGTGGGAACCGGTTGCGGGTTGCTGGTTCTTGGTTCTTGGTTCCTGGTTGCTGGTTTCTGGTTGTTGCCGGCGGAATGCATGTTTCGGAGTAGTAACTAAGAACAAAGAACAAAGAATTAAGAACCACCCCCCAACCTCGTCTTCACCGCATCCAAGCCGGCGGCGGCGAGGATGACCGCGCCCTTCACCATCATGATGCTGAAATGGGAGAGGTTCAGCAGGTTCAGGCTGTTGTCGAGCAGCGTCAGGAACAGCACGCCGAACACGGTCCACAGAACCTTGCCGCGGCCGCCATAAAGGCTCGTGCCGCCGATCACCGTCGCGCCAATGATGTCGAGCAGGTTGCTTCGCCAATGCACCGGGGATCCGCTCTCGAGACGGCCGGTGATCAGGACCGCCGCCACCCCCGCGCACAGGCCGCACCAAACATAGGCCAGGATCAGGGTGCGGTTGACCGGCACGCCGGAAACCAGCGCGACCTTGGGGTTGTGACCGATGGCATAGAGCCAGCGCCCAAGCAACGTCCGCGACAGGAGCAGATGCCCGGCCGCGGCGACAATCGCGGCAATCGCGCCCGCCAGCCAAGGGTTCTTGCCAAGCGCGAGGAAGCCGGAAGGCAGAGCCGCAATCGACTTGGCTTCGGTCAGCCAGATGGCGAAGCCGCTGAAGAACATCATGCCCGTGAGCGTGACCACGAACGGCGGCATGCGCAGTTGGGTGATCAACGTGCCATTGAGCAACCCAATGGCGGCGCCCAGAGCGACCATGGCCAGAACGCCCGCTGGAACAGCGGCCGCATGGCCAGCCAGCAATCCTTGATCGCCATTGATCAAGAGCGCGCCCGTCACGCTAGCCAGCGCAATGATCGAGGTGACCGAAAGGTCGATGCCGGCGGTGATCAGCACCACGGTCTGACCCGTGGCCACCACCAGCAAGGGCAGCATCGCCGAAAACACGTTGGCCAGGTTCCCGGCGGTGGCGAACCCGGGCGTGAACGGCGCCAGGGCGACGAAGTAGGCGGCACAGAGCAGGAGAGTCCAGTATTCGCTCGTCAGTATTCGTCTGAGAAAGGGGGGCATTGTTCGTCGTGCGTAGTTCCTTGTTCCTTGTTCTTGGTTCTTGGTTGTTAGTTCTTGGTCGAGTGCGGTTTGTTGGAGTTGTCGTCTGCGAAACGGCCGATCGAACCGAGGTAGGCACTCAGGCGCGGGCCGAGTTCGCGAACGAGGGCTTCAGCTTGCCGACCAGTTCCTTGGTCAACAGTTTGCGCTTGAACGCGCGCCGCAGCCAGTGGCGTGTCTCATTGAGCGATCCTCTTGCCGTGCGAACAAATCGCTTGTTGTCGGCGTGGCTTCCCCGACCGCAACCCTCCGCGATGTTCGCGCCGATACTGTCAGCAGATCGCACAATCTGGCCTCCGACGGTATTCCGAGCAAACCTATCCCATCGGATTACAATATCCCAAACTTCGTCGGCAATACGCTCAGATAATTGATACACGACAAGTTTTTCAAAATCAGTTGATGCCATGATTCGTTTCTCCTTTCCAGTGGCAGCCGTGACAGAAGCATCGACCCTCTGAAAAGCCAAGACCCAAGAACGAGGAACAAGGAACAAGGAACCAAGAACCAAGAACTACTTCCTAATCTGCGCCCCCCACATCCGCGCCTTCATTTGCTCCATATTAGCCTGGGTGATGACGAAGCCCGGGTCGCGAATCAACTCGGGGACCTGCTTCTTCTCGAGCAGGTCAAGGATGGCCTGCACGCTGGCCGAAGCCTCGAAGTAAACATCCTGAACTCCGGTCGCGTCGAGGTAGCCGTCCACCATCATTTGCCACGCGGTGGCGTCGCCGTCGAAGCCGCCGAGGATGACATGGCCCGGCGTGCCGATCTTGTGATACTTGCCCGCCTGTTTAAGGGCGGTGACGATCGAGGGGAACAGAAAGTCCGACGACGTGAAGAGGAAGCTGATGTCGGGATTCGCCTGGAGGGCATTGACCACTCCGGCTTGCGCCTTCTCCTGGTTCCACTCGGAGGGAACACGTGCGACGACTTCGATGATGTCCTCGTTTCCCTTCACGGCGGCGTCGAAGCCGTCACGCCGGCCGATGGCGTTCAGATCGCCCAGATCGCCCATGACGACCATGGCCTTGTGCTTGCGTCCGGTCTTGCGCGCTTCGGCCACCATGAACGCGACCGTCTCCTGCGCCAGCTTCAGGTTGTCCGCTTGCACACCGACGAATTTTGCCGACCCTGGATCCGCGATGCGGTTGAAGAGCACGACCGGAATTCCCGCGTCGTTGGCCGCCTTGATCGCGGGCACGGTGCTCTTCGCGTCCTTGGGCACCAGGATAATGCCGTCCACCTTTCGTGTGACGAGG
Source organism: Verrucomicrobiota bacterium (assembly GCA_016871495.1). NCBI lineage: Bacteria > Pseudomonadati > Verrucomicrobiota > Verrucomicrobiota bacterium. The sequence continues at coordinate 6,801 of VHDF01000063.1, forward strand.
TTCTTGACCTGTTCGAGTTGGCGGTTGGCGTCGCTATCGGCGATGGCCTCCAGAACTTTGATCTGGCGCTTCGACAACTCGGCCTTGATGGCCTCGAAGCCGGCGACCCAGTATTCAGTCTGCAGAGTTTCAAAGGCGACTCCGATGGTGAGAGCTTTGGCGTTCGCCCCCGGCGCTCCGCCAGAGGAATCGGATTTACCGCAGCCGCTGAGAAGGAGAGCGGCGAACGCGAAGCTCGCGAGCAGAAGGTGAGGGATTCGTTTAGGTTTGTAGTTCATGGCGTGGGGGATGTGTTATGGTGGAAAAAATCGAGCGTCACGACCGCGTGCGGCGGAAGCGTGATCTCCGGGCCGGTAACCGGCGTAAACTCTGCGCGAAACGTCTTGGGCTGATTCATCGCGGACAGGCTAATCGAGGCGTCCAGGGAACGCGATGAAACGATCCCGGAGAATTCATCGAGCCGGACCTTGCGGGAAGCGCGACTGAGGTTCGCCAGCAGCAGACGTCGACGTGCATTCTTCCGAAGAAACAACGAGGCGACGGCCAACGGGTCCGACGAGAGGGTAGGGGAGACTTCGCCGCCCGCGAATTCGGTCACGTCCGCCAGCACGTGATAGAGCGGGAACACGGCCCCCGGAACGGAGGGGAATTTCGCCGGGAGCGGTGAGCCGGCCGGTGTCTCCATCACGCCACGCCAGCCGGTCGTCTCATAGAACGTCACGCTGGCGGCTCCCGACTCGGCCACGGATTTGATCATCGCAAGCGTCCAAGCTGCGGCGAAGAGCGAGAGCTGGCGTGGATCCACCTGCGACGGCAGTTCACCGGCAGGCAAGGCGGGTGCGGGGCCGGTCGCGTACGGATTGAACCGTGGCCGAAGCGTGATGGGAGAAACCACGAGCGGTTTTCCCGGGAAGTAGCGGTGCACGCTGTTCAACTGATGCGCGGCGCCCTCGGGGGTTTCGGCAATGCTGGCGTCATCGAAGGCGTGCACCTGCGGATTCATCGACCAAGTGATGAGGTCGGCCTCCGCGGGTGGGCGCTGCAGATTAAGCTGGTAAAGATCCGCGTCGGTGCCGGCTCCGATCGGCACGCCGGGGAGGACCTCAGCCAGGGCCACGCGAGCCGCCCGGAGCGCAGCCAGCGTGGTGGATTCTTGGTGGCGGTGGAACACCAGCACGCGGGCGAGCTCTTCACGTTTGCCTGCCAGTGCTTCGGCCATCGGCGGCAGGCCCGCCTCTGGAGCCACATCCAGATGCAGCGCGACTTCCAGTTTCGCGGCCAACGGACCCGCTTCAGCGGCAGCGCGGTCGAGTTGTTGCCGCCAGCTTGCTTCCCATGGCCGCAGATCCACTCGCAGGTGGGCCGGGCGCAAGATCCGCAGCTGGTTCACTTCGTCGGCGAGGAGCGGTTGCCCGTGGCTTGCCATGCCCAACCCGATCGCCGGCAGCGGCGTGCCATCGCCCTGCACGCGCACGGTGACGGCGGCATCGGCCTGCGTCCGCAGCATCGGGCCGGATGCTCCGGATGCGGGCGGTGCCTGCTCCACGATGCGCAAGCGAACTTCCTGCCGCACGCGTGTTCCGGCTTTGATTTCCATCGGGAACGGCAGGCGCAGGGGCGTGCAGAAGGTCTTGAAGCTGGCGTCGATCCAGTTGCGCTGGTCCTCCATCTCGAAGAGGTCGCCTACAAAATCCAGCTCCGCCCACACGCCAGGCGCCACTTCATGGTCCAACCCCGCGAGATCGTGGAGCCACTTCACGGGTTGCTCGGCGGCGATGGTGTCCGGGAAGCAAAGCTCCCGTTCCGTGCCGTTGGCATAGCGCGCCCGGCATCTCGCGCCGGCGCACTCGCGGCTCGGATGGAGCACACAGAAGCCGATGCGATTCCGGCGGAACGCGCTCTTCGCTTCGCCGTCGAATGTGAATCGAATGCTTCCGTCGTCGCCGCCCTGGATGTCCGCGCGCCAGACGAAGTGAATGTCGTCCTGGCGGTGCGTGCTCACGTAGCGGACATGGAAGCCCATCCCGGTGGTCCGAACGTCCAGGTCCGAAATCACCCCGGGCACCGTGTTCCAGTCGTGGTTGCGCACTGCGGCGTAGATGCGCCGAATGACTTCACGGCCGCCCCACGTCACGTAGCGAAGGTCGCCCGCGTCGAGGAGCAGCGAGAACGGCCCGGCCTGCAACGGCCGGTGCGGTGAAGACGTGCCGTCGCTTGGCGCGAGGGGGGAAGCTTCCATAGGGGTCACGGCTGCAGGTGAATGACGCGATCCTTCGCCGCGCTTTCGTAAGCGGCAAACGTCAGTTCCATGGTCTTGAGGTTGTCGGCTCCGGTCGTCTCGCCGGGCCTCTCGCCGTGGAGCGCGCCGAGCAGGTCTCGCAGGCACGGCACCATGCTGGCCTGGGCGACGTCGTAGCGCGGATCGGCCCAGGAATAGCGCGGCGGCGGATGCCTCCGGCTGTGGGTGCCCTTTTTCGTGGTGATTCGCAGCCCGTAGTCGGCGGTAAGCTCGAGGCTGCCCTGCGGACCTTCCACGAAGGCCAGGGTCTGGGGAAAAATCTCCCGCTCGACCGGTGTCTTGGCGTAGGCCAGCTCGACGACCACGCTCGTGCGCGCCTTGCCCATGGCGAACAGGAGAGTGGCGACGTTCTCGCCCTTGACGGCGGGCCTCAGCGTCCGGTGCGTCTGGCCATAGACCGAGTGCGCTTCGCCGAAGCAGGCCCGGGCCGTGTCGAAGAGATGCACGCCAAGGTCGGTCATGATGAACCGTTCGAGCTCGCGCAAAGCAGGCTGATTGGCCCAGACGTCGAAGCCGGAAATCATCGTCAACCGCGCCCGAAACGGGGTGCCGATGGCCCCAGAACGCAGGGTTTCGATGAGCGCGCGCACCGGCGTCTGCCAGCGCCAGTTTTCATGGACGAAGAACGGCGTCTTCGCGCGGTCGAAGGCGGCGACCATCGCGCGTGCATCGGCCAGGGTGGGCGCCATCGGCTTCTGGCAGATGCAGGGGATGCGGTGTTTCGCGCAAAGCAGCGAGAGCGGCTTGTGCCCGCCGACTTCGGTGATGTTGTCCACGAAGTCCGGCTGGACCTCGCGCAGCAATTTCTCCGGGTCGTCATAAACTGCGGGCACGCCGAAATCGCGCGCGAAGGCCTCGGCGCGTTCGCGCGTGCGGTTGTAGATGGCGACACATTCTGTGCCGCCGATCTCACGCCAGGCCGCGAGTTGGACGCGCGACCAGAAGCCGGCCCCGAAGATGGCGAAGCGAAGGGGCTTCATCAGCCGTTCTCCGGCAGCTTTCCTTCCACGATCATTCGGACCTGCTCCTTCACGCTTTGCGGTTCGAAGAGCTTGCGCAGCCAATCGTCGGCGAAGATTTTGCGGCGGCCGTATTCCGCGATGAGTTTGGCCCCGTCGGAAAATGGAAACTGGGTTTTCCCAAAGCCGATACCCATTTCGACCTTGATGTGGCCATTCATGAAATCCTCGGCGGCGGCGCGCGGCACGCCCCGGCGCACCGTTTCCTCCAGCACCTCCCGCAGCGCCAGGACGAGTGCGATGCCGCAGGTTTCGGCCATGGTCGGCTCGAGAATCGCCATCTGCTCGACGGTGATCCGGTGCGAACGCGTGACGGGCGCATAGATGTCGCGCGCGATCCGTTCACCGAGCGCGTAATGCTCCTCGGGGCCCTGCATCAGGGCGCAGACGATCGCCTGACGGGCATGAGTGCCGCCGAAGAAATCGTTGATCTCAGCCTCGGTCTGGAAATGGTCGAACACATCCGGATGGCACGGATGCGAGACGAAGTAGGTGATGTCGGGCCGGACCGGCAGTTCGCCGGCATGAGCTGCCGCCGGGTCGAGGGTGAAGACCATGCAGCCGGGGCGCAGCCGTGGGACGACTTCGTGGGCCACTTTGCCGAGCACGCGGTCGGGCACCGCCAGGATGACGACATCCGCGGCACAGAGGGCCTCATCGCGCGGGGTCGGCGAGACGCCGCGCTCGCGGAGGTTGGCCAAGCCGCGTTCACCCGTCTCGACGTAGAGCAGCCGGTAGCCAGGGTCGTCCTTCAGATGATCGATGACGCGGCAGCCCATTTTTCCGCCGGCGCCGAGAAGGGCGAGACTGATCAGTGGTTTCTGGTTCATAAGTCTATGGTTCGTTGTTCCAATTCAGGCTCGCTTGAGCAAATTGGCCTCTTCACGTGGGTCGCGGCCCTCCCTGGAGGACATCGAGGAAGAAATGATCGCGGCCGACCTGGCCGCCCTTGAAGACAATTTCACAGCCATCCGCAATCCGTCCGGGGGCGTGAATCTTGCACAACGGCGATCCGGGTGCGATGGGGCCGACGTATTCGAGCGCCTCAACTCCCAGGGCGCGGGCCACGTGCATCGAGGTGTCGCCGCCGCAGACAACAGCCCGACGCAGGCCGGAACTGGCGAGCAATGTTTCCAGGATTCGTCCCAGGGAATCGCAGAGCTGCGACTGCTTTTCGCCGCCGAGTTTGGAGTCGTATCGCGCGTCGTCCGGTCCCCGGCTGCTATGGACGATCACAGAGCGCTGCTGTTCCAGGAGCGACTGGGCGTGTTGCAACACGGCTGCGATCGATGCCATCGGGGCGAGAAGCTCCGGTCCCGCGCCGATTTCCGCGAAGCCATGATCGATGGCCCGCTCAATCTGACGGTCCGTCACCGGCGAGCAGCTTCCGGAAACGGCGATAATCTGGTTCACCGCCTGGGGAGTGGGCAGGTCGAACCGGCGGGATGCGGAGGACGCGCCGGTGTCGTCCTGATTCATTCTCGGAGTGCTCCCAAGCGCTGTGCCGAATCTCCCATTCCAATGAGCCGTCAGCGCGTATTCAACTCCGCTGGAGCCGACGGTGAAAAGCGGTCCGCCTTTCGCCATTTCTTCGATCCTCCGGCCGATTTCCGGAAGGTGCTCCTCTCGCAGGGTGTCAAACAGCACGATTGGCGCGGCCTTTCCGCCCGCGGGACGGAGCGCAGAATCGGCGTCTTGCTCCAGCTTCAACACATCCACAAGCACCACCGGCAATGGCGTCTGTTCGGCAAGAATCAACCGGATGTCCGCCTCGCGCATGGGCGTGACCGGGTGGCGGCTCATGGTGGGATGGCGGTCGAGGCGGAACGGTTCCGTGTCGAGGCCGGAACGGGCGAAGAGATTTCCGAAGACGACGTATCTCCCAAGCACCGGCGCGCCCACCATGAGCGGCGTCGGCCGGTCGCCGAACACGCGCCGGCCGATCTCGATGGCGCGGCCTACGGAGCCGATCGTCGGTGAAGAGTCGAACGTCGAGCACATCTTGTAGTGGATGACCGGCGCGCCGCTGGACCGAAGCGCCTCGAAGGCAGGTGGCAACGCGCGCTCCATTTCCTCCGGCGACATTGTGCGCGAGCCGCCCGCGATGCCGAACGCACGCATTCCCGGATAGCGGGCCAGTTGGCCTGTCGTCGGCGGCTTCAGAAACAGCACCGTTCGCAGGCCGGCTTTCGACAACGCCTCCATCACATCGGTGGAACCGGTGAAGTCGTCGCCGTAGTAGGCTAGGAGAAGGTCGTGGTTCAAGGGTCGTGGTTCTTCGTGCTTTGCCTGTCTCGTTCGCAGTCCTCGGCCAGGGATCAAGAACCAAGAACCAGGAACCAAGAACCAGGAACTATGAACATCATCTCCCTCTTCCAAACTTATCCATCGTCTCCTTCAACTCAGGGTGCGTTGCCGCGTAGGTGTTCAAATCCACTCCCTTCACCGCCGCTTCCCAGGCCTGTTGCAGGCCGCGCAGACCGGCCGCCGGTCCCATGGGATGCGCCATGATCCCGCCGCCGGCGACATACATGAGATCGGTGGTGCCGGTGAGGCGAAAAGTCTCCGGGGCCTGGCCGCCCCATTGGCCGGAGCTGATCACCGGCATGGCGGTGTCGTCGGGCCGGAACATCGGCGTGCGACAGGCCTGGATGCTGCGCACGACCGAGTCGTCTGGTTCCCAGAATTTGTTCTGCAGCCCGTTGACGTGGAGGTGATCGGCGCCGGCCAGTCGCCAGAGCTTCTGCCAGGCGGGATACTCCACACCGAGGAGCGGATGTCGGGTGTAAAGGCCCCAGCCATTGCGATGACCATGGATGGGCAGCGCGCAGCGGCGTCGCAATTCGAGCAACCCGGGCAAACCGATGCTGTGCAGGCTCACCATCACGCAGGTGCCGCCGGCGGCCAGGACGGTGTCGTGATGCCGCAGCATCGCGTCGAGATCGTCAGTGATGTTGAACGCGAACATCACCTTCTTGCCCGTGCGATCGGCGAGTTCGTTGATCACCCTCATCACAGCGGCGACACGATCTTTCAACGGGCAATGCGGCCCGTCGGCTTGAAGTTCGTCGTCCTTGATGAAATCGATCCCCGCTTCGCCGAGCTCGCGCACGAGATCTGCGGTCTGGTCCGCGGTGAAGCCAACGCTCGGCTTGACGATCGTGCCGATGATGGGGCGGTCGTGAACGCCCGCCAGCTTCCGCGTGCCCGCGACGCTGAATTGCGGCCCCGGATACTTCGCGCCGAAGGCCGGCGGCAATTCGAGGTCGAGCAGCTTGCAGCCGGAGTGATCGCTCAACTCGTAAAGATTGCCGCATACCGTGGCGACGAGGGTGGGAAGGTTCGCGCCGAGATTGTCGAACGGAAACGCGAGCGTGATTTCAGCGCGCTGATATTGGAGCGGGTCGGACGCGCCCTTGGGCTTGCGTCCGCCCTGGAGGCTCGGCGCGTCCACCGTGTCGAGGAGCTTGATGTGAGTGACTTTGGCCCGCGCCCGGGCCTTCAATTCTTCCGTCTCCCCGGGCACCGGAAGGAACGTGCCGGACGATTGCTCGCCAGCAATCGTCTCCGCAACCTGGTCCAGCGGCAGGCAGGTCTCGATGCGGTAGCGGGCGATGATGTTGGGCTGGCTCATGGTCACGACGAGATCATCGCAGCGCCCGACCCGCGGTGAAAGCATTGATCATGGGGCCACCATAACGCCGGGTCGGCCGCCACGGCTTGGACAATCCCATCGGTCCCTAGAACAGAAACGCCGTGCTGGTTCTCCTGCCGGAGGCATGGGAGCGATTAGCCGGGGGGTTGAGCGAGTAACGAGCGACACCCCCGGAACGTGAAACGAAACGGAATCCGACCCCGGCAGGGGTCGCAGCCTCGCCCAATTCCATCCTGCGCCGGAATTCAGCGCCCGGCGCTGGCATCCCTCCGGGATGCGGGATTCGTGCTTACCGGTTTCCGGTGGTGTCGGCGCGATGCGCCTCAACCACCGGCTAATGGCTGCAAACCCTCCGGGTTCATGGTGGCCTGGTGGCCGCCGTGACGGCTCTCATGCCGGAGTCGCGGGCCTTGAACCGGAACGCAACAATCGCGCGCCCTGGAGCAAGATCGTGCAGGGCGCGCTTCCCAAAAGTTTTCCGCTGACGGCCCGGCCGGTCAATCGCTAGCATGCGGCATGCCCAGTCAGGAAGAACACGAGCCCATTGGCGTCATCGGCCTCGGCCTGATGGGCACGGCGCTCACGGAGCGATTGCTCGAACACGGCTTTCGCGTGAGGGTGTGGAATCGCACGCGCGAGAAGTCCGTCCCACTCGTCGCCCGTGGCGCCAAATGGAGCGACAACCCGCTGGCGGATTGCCGGCGCGTCATCATCAGCCTGTACACGACCGACGTGGTGGAAGCCGTGCTGGCCGAGCTCGAAGCAGGGCTGCACCAAGGCCAGATCCTGATCGATACGACCACGGGGGAGTCAACCCAGACCGCGGCGTTGGCCGCGCGCTTGGGCGAGCGTGGCGTGCGCTATCTCGATGCGCCGGTTTCCGGCTCCAGCCAGCAGACCCGCGCGGGCGAGGCCACGGTCATGGTCGGCGGTGACGACGCCACCTTTGCGGCGTGCGCAGATCTGTGGCAGGTGATGGGCCGGAAGGTGTTTCACGTTGGCCCCTGCGGCAGCGCGGCGCGCATGAAGTTGATCACCAATCTGGTGCTCGGCTTGAACCGGGCCGTCCTTGCCGAGGGACTGTCCTTTGCCGAGGCGCTGGGCGTTTCGCCCGCCGCCGCACTCGAAGTGATGGCCGGCAGCCCCGCCTACTCGCGGGCCATGGACGTGAAGGGACGCAAGATGGTCGAGCGCGATTTCTCGGTGCAAGCGCGCCTCTCGCAGCACCTGAAGGATGTGCGCCTTATGCTGGATGCCGCGCGCGCCGTCGGTCTGGCGCTGCCGTTGACCGACACTCATCGACGTCTCATGGAGCAAGCGGAAGCCGCGGGGTTGGGCGATCAGGACAACAGCGCGATCATTGAAGTGCTGCGGGCACCGAAGCCGCCTCCTGCGTCATGAGCACGTCCATCCTGTCTCCACGTGCCCGTTACATCGTGTTGTTCACCGCCATCGGCGCGTTGCTGTTTGATGGCGTTGAACTCGGCCTGATGCCCGTGGCGTCCTTGTCGGTGTCGCAGAGCCTGCTTGGGGAGGCGTTCACGCCGACGCTGGGTGGCGATTGGTTTGCGCGATTCACGGCGGCGCTGATGCTCGGCGCGGCGGTCGGCGGAATTTTTCTCGGGAGCCTGGGCGATCGGATCGGCCGCACCCGCGCGCTCGGCGTGAGCGTTCTGTTCTACTCCGTGTTCGCCGGTTTGGGTGCCTACGTCAAAACACAGGAGCAGATGCTGGTGCTGCGATTCCTGGTTGGCCTCGGTGTGGGCGGTGTATGGCCCAACGCTGTGGCGCTCGCGGCGGAGTGTTGGCCTGACAAGTCGCGACCCATTATCGCCGGCCTGATGGGCGCAGCCTTGAATGCCGGCATCCTCATGCTCTCGCAGGTCGCGCGCGCCTGGCCCATCACCCCGGATTCCTGGCGCTGGATTTTCCAACTCGCAGCCGCGCCCGCGGTTCTTGGCGTGGTTGCGTTGACGATGATTCCCGAATCGCCGTTGTGGCTCGCGTCTCGCAACAAGCGACGAAACTCTGGGAGCGCCGGCATCCCTGCCGGCGAGTCGACCAAGCAGACCCCCGCCGGCAACGTTGCCGGTGCTCCCAACACCCTGCGTGAACTTTTCCGCCCGCCGCTGCTCCGACTCACGCTCATCGGCGTCCTGATCGGTTCCATTCCGATGGTTGGCGCGTGGGCGGCGAGCAAGTGGATGATTCCCTGGGCGGATAAAGTGGGTGGCGCCACCACGCCGGGCTACAAGGCGCTGACACAAGGCTGGTGGGCTTTGGGCGCGGTGCTGGGCAGTTTCTTCGGCGCGCAAATCGCCGCGAAGCTGGGACGCCGGCGCGCCTACGCCTTGATCAGTGCCGCTACAACGGTCCTCACCTCGTTGATGTTCCTTGGCACCGCGCCGCTGCAAGCGTCGTTCCTGCCCATTGTGTTCGCGCAAGGTTTCGTGGCGACGCTGTTCTTCGGCTGGTTGCCGCTGTATTTGCCGGAGCTATTCCCCACCCACGTCCGCGCCGCTGGCAGCGGCATCGCCTACAATGTCGGCCGCTTTGCCACCGCACTAGGCGTGCTCGCCGCTGGCGCGCTCTTCGCCGCGATGGGCGGTTCGTATCCCAAGGTCGGCGCGACCTGCGGATTGATTTACCTGTTGGGCCTGATCGTCATCTGGTGGGCGCCAGACACCACTGACCAGAAACTCAAAGAATGAAGTCCGGCAAGAATTGGAACCGGAAGTCTGGCGCGTCACGTCTCTTGAGCTGGCTGCCGGCTCTGATGGCTGGAGGCCTCGCCTTGACCATGGGGATGTTCGCAGGCTGCAAGAACCTCGATCGGACAACCACAGCCGACTTCCCGGCCCGCGAGGCGCCGAACTACCACGGGCTGGTTTCCGTCTACTGGCTCAAGGCCGTGCTGGACTACCGGGGATCCGAATTTCAGACCCCGCGCCCGGCGACCTATCGGCATCAGCCTTTGGTGATCCTTGAGGCCAGTTGGGCCACGTTGGAAAAGGCCGGAGCCTTCCACGACGGGCACATTCCCGGCGCGGTCCATTTCAACACCGACGACCTCGAGAACGGAGCGCCGCGCTGGCGGTTGCGTGAGGCGAATGAGGTGCAGCGCGATTTCGGCCGGGCCGGCATCTCACGGGACACGACGGTCATCGTTTACGGTGAGAAACTGATCGCCGCCGCGCGGGTCTGGTGGGCGTTGAAGTATGCGGGCGTGGACGATGTGCGTCTGCTGGATGGCGGTTTTCCAGCCTGGACCAAGGCCGGCTTTCCAGTGGACAAACAGGTCCACCAGCCGCAAGGGGTGCAACTCACGGCTCCCGTCGCGTCCAATCTGTTGGCGACGACGGAATACGTCCGTCAACAACTACCGGGCTCGCGTATCTGGTTGGCGGACGCACGGAGTCTCGCGGAGTTCACGGGTCGAACCAGCGGCTACAGCTACCTCGAGGCGAAAGGCCGGATTCCTTCCTCCCGTCACATTGGGGACGGCGACGATGGCGCTTATCTTTACAAGCAACGCAATGGTCATCTGCGACCGCCCAGGGAGATTCTTGCGCACTGGCGTCAGCAGGGCCTGGTCCCCGCCGGCAATGGCAAGGAGTTTGATCGGGAGGTGGTTTTTTATTGCGGAGGCGGCTGGCGCTCGAGCGTCGCCTTTTTCTATGCCTGGCTGCTGGGCTTCGAGAACGTCCGCAATTACTCCGATGGATGGAGCGGTTGGAGCACGGAGTATTTTGCTGATCCAGAGGCGCACCATGGCAAACTCGACTGGAAACAACGCCCCACCCAAAACCCCGTGGAAGTTGGACCGCCGTGATCACCCGTTGGCATGAAACCAGGATTTCGTGAGTGGACCACAGTCCAGGCAGCAACGTCGTCTGGACATTCGATTCTTCCGTCGCTTCTCTCACTCGTTGTCATCGGATGGGCACCGGATACCACCGAATAACTGATCGACGCATGAACCAATCCTCAAACGATTCGACCTCAAAGCCAAAACGCCTGCGCGTCGCCGCGGTTCAGATGATCTTTGCCGCCTCCATCGACGACAACCTGGAGAAGATTGAGCAAGCCGCCATTCAGGCCGCGGCTGAAGACACGGACGCCGTGCTGTTCCCGGAGTGCGCTACCACGGGCTACGCATGTGACTTCGGTGCGCTGAAGCCGGCTGCCATCCGCCGGGCACTTCGCTCGGTCGCGGCCATCGCTGCCAAGCTCCGGATTCATCTTCTCGTCGGCAGCCCCATCTTCGCCGGACGAAAGCTCTACAATGCGCTGGTCGTGTTCGACCGACGCGGGCGGCTCATCAACACTTACGCCAAGTGTCAGCTTGTGGAGGCGGATCGCCAATGGTTCACGCCCGGCAATGTCCTTTCCCTGTTCGCGATCGATGGCGTCCCGGCGACGGCCATCATCTGCCACGAACGCCGCTACCCGGAACTGGTCCGACTGCCCGTCATGGCCGGTGCCCAGATTGTTTTTCATCCGAACGCCGGCATGGATGCGCTCCCCGTTTCCCAAAAGAAACGCCGCGGTCGGGACGGCATCCCCGTCCGCGCCTTCGAGAACGCGGTCTTTTACGTCTTCGCGAATTCCGTGGGACCGCAGGGCGGCGGCAAGTGGTCCGCAGGCGATTCCAAGATCGTCGCACCGGACGGCACATTCCTTCAACTTGCAGACAATCTTCGCGAACGAGTCATGGTGGAGACGCTGGAACTGTCACGAGCGACGAGGAAGTACGCGTTGGACAGTCTGGAACATCCCCGATTCCTCGCCCCTCACTGGCGGCGGATCGTGACCGAGATGCGACGTCGCGTCCGCGAGAGCGATCAGAGGTTCCAGCACTGGTTCAATTCCGGCGACGGTAGTTGTGGTGCCAGAACCCGAGCGCGGCGAACGACCTCTTAACAATACTGATCTGATGAAAACTCGACGAATGGTCTTGGCGATGGCCGCGACGCTCGTGGTCTGTGTGTTTGCTCGCGCGGATTTCTATGTCTCGCCCCAGGGCTCGGACGACAATCCCGGAACGAAACGCAAACCCTTCGCCACACTGGAGCGCGCGCGTGAGGCCGTGCGAGCGCGTAAGGCCTCCGGCAGTCCGGTCACAGTCTGGCTTCGAGGCGGCGACTGTTTTCGAACCCATGCCCTCGAGTTGTCCGCGGCGGATTCAGGCACCGCCAGTTCGCCCGTGGTCTGGAGTGCGTATCGAAACGAGCGGGTGCGATTGCTCGGCGGCCGCGTTCTGACCGGATTTGAGCCCTTGACCGATGAGGCGGTTCGCTCCCGGCTTCATGAATCCGCTCGAATTCACGTGCTGCAGGTTGACCTGCGTCGTCTCGGAATCAGCGACTTTGGCGAGATGAATTCCCGCGGCTTCGCCCGCCCAACCACACCCTCTCACTGCGAGCTGTTTTTCAATCACCAGCCGATGACGCTGGCACGTTGGCCGAACGAAGGTGTCTGGGAAAAGATCGCGGGCTTTCCAAAAGGCAGCGGCCAGGGCGACGATCACGGCGGCACCATCGGGGGGCTTCCCGGCGGTTTTCTCTACTCGGGCGACCGGCCGCAGCGCTGGCGCGACACCAGTGATGTGTGGGTCCATGGCTACTGGGCATACGATTGGGCCAATTCCTACGAACGCATCGCGAAGATCGACCTCGACCAGCGCTGGATCCAGACTGCGCCGCCACACGGGCTTTACGGCTTCCGGGCGGGCCAGCGTTTTCATTTTCTGAATGTGCTGGAGGAACTCGATCAGCCCGGGGAATGGTTCCTCGATCGCGCGAACGGCCGCCTCTACTTCTGGCCGCCAGCTCCCATTGATTCGGCCGAGACGCTCCTTTCGTTGCTCGATCCACCCGCGATTCGGATGACCGGCGTCAATTTCGTCACGGTGCGCGCCCTCGCCATCGAGGCCACCCGCGGGACCGGCATCGAGATCAGTGGCGGCCAGGGGAATCGGGTCGAGGGTTGCCTGCTCCGGAATTTGGGCAACCTGGGCGTCAGCATCAGTGGTGGGACCCACCACGGCGTGGTCGGGTGCGACATTTTCGACACAGGCGACGGTGGCGTGTCGCTCACCGGCGGCGATCGGCAAACGCTCACTCCAGGAGGACACTTCGTCGAGAACTGCCACTTTCAACGTCAAGGTCGCTGGTCCAAATGCTACGTGCCGGCGGTGCTCATGAATGGGGTCGGACAGCGCGCTTCGCACAATTTGATTCACGACCATCCGCACTGCGCGATTCTCTACAACGGCAACGATCACCTCATCGAGTTCAACGACATCCACCACATCGCGCTGGAAACGGGCGACGTCGGCGCGATCTACACCGGACGCGACTACTCGTACCGGGGGAACCGCATCCGTCACAATTACATTCACGAAACGGGCGGCGTGGGCATGGGTTCCATGGGCGTGTATATGGACGATTGTGTGAGCGGCACCGAAATCTACGGCAATGTGTTCTACAAAGTGCACTGGGCAATGTTCATCGGCGGCGGACGGGATCATCGCGTGGAGAACAATCTCTTTGTGGACTGCGATCCGGCCGTGCGCGCGGACGGCCGCGGGCTGGATCGTTCCCCGGTGTGGCGCGACATGGTGAACGACACGATGCGTCAGCGGCTCGCGGCGGTCCCGGCCGCACTCTACCGCGATCGCTATCCGGCGATGAAGGCGCTCGACGCCTACTACGGTCCCCCGGAGGGTCCGGCGATCAGTCGCGACGCGTTTGCCGGCGTCCCGCCTGGCGGCAATTCGATCGTGCGCAATGTGTGCGTCGGGAAATGGTTCGAAACCGATTGGAAAGCGAAGCGTGAAGATTTCGAGGAACGGGAAAATTTCGTGACCCATGACACCCGCGCGGTGGTCGTCACGACGCGCGGAATCAAGTTGCCGCAGAATTCGCCCGCATGGAAGTTCGGTTTCCGGCCCATTCCCGTCGAACAAATCGGCCTTCGCCACGACGCGCTGCGAAGGCGGTTGGAGCGAATGCGCTGAGCGCGTTGATCTTGTGCATCCCGAAGCCGGTCGGAGCGCGGCTGGGTCGTAGACCAGCCGCAGCAGTTCCCGAAGTGACGACGCGCAGCCGAATATTCCAGCCGCGCAGGGAGCTGAGGCCGCTGGGGCTGGCTTGCAGCACAGCCGCGCCCCGGATCGCTCCTTGGTTTCCAGCTCGTCGCGCTGGGTGTCCTTCCAATGGAAGCTCATTCGCCCTGTCCTGTGCGGGCCCGTGGGCGGGGGGAGGACATCCTCATCGACTGCGGGTCGTTGCGCGAGACCGGTTTGGACGAGGATCACGAACAAGGAAAATATTTGCAGAGTCAACTGGAGTTCTCTTGGTTTCATGGTGATTCCGTCAGCGTGATTGGAAGTCGTCACCATCAATCTGGCAGTCTCAGTTCGCTCCGGTGAGCGGTGATTATCGCAGTGCCACGGAACGGGCTCTTGACACTGGCTCACTCAGACCGAACATCGCCGCCATGAACTCCTCACACCGGCAATTCTTCGTGAGCCGTGCAGGGTCGCCTTGGGCATTTCACATCCTGCGTGATTTGGGGAAGGAGAGCAAACGGTCCGCGTCCCTCAAGCTCGTCGGGCTCCTTTGTGTTTGGCTGATCGCGCTCGCGTCCGGATCTGCCGCCGAACCAGGGCAATGGAAGGCCGGCCTGGCCAAAGTAGCGATCACACCCACTGAGCCGGTCTGGATGGCTGGTTACGCTGCACGCACCGGCCCGTCGGATGGAACCTTGGTTGATTTGTATGCCCGAGCCCTGGTGTTGGCCGATGCGCGTAATGCCCGGCTGACGATCGTCACCATGGATCTGATCGAGATCCCCGACACGTTACGTCAGCGGATCGTGGACGTCTTGCGGACAAACCACGGGATCAAGCCGGAGGAACTCCTGTTGAATGTGTCGCACACCCACGGCGGCCCCATGATCTCCGCCAAAACGGTCGCCGATTGGGGCATCCCTGCAGTTTGGGGAGAGCGGGCGGACAACTACGTGCGGGAACTTGTGGAGAAGGTGAATGAAGTTGTCGGCACGGCATCGTCGAATGCAAGACCGGCCACGATCAGCTACAGCCACGCTCGTTGCGGATTCGCGATGAATCGCAGAATTTCGACTCCCGGTGGTTTCAAGCTTGGATTGAATCCTGATGGTCCGGTGGATCATGACGTGCCCGTGTTGCGAATCCAATCGTCCGAGAAAAAACTGATTGGGCTGGTTTTTGGTTACGCTTGCCACAACACGGCGTTGGGTCCCATTCGGAAGTTGCATGGCGATTATGCCGGATTTGCCCAGCGAAAACTGGAGAAAGACCGCCCCGAAACCGTCACGATGTTCCTCATGGGTTGCGGCGGCGATCAGGATCCGCAGCCTCGGCGTCATCAGGAGGATGCCGAGCAAAACGGACTGGCCCTGGCCTCCGCAGTCGAGGCAGGACTGGCGGCGGCTCCGGTCCAATTGGGTGCCACGCTTTCCACCAGCCTGGAGATGTGTCCTCTGGCGTTCGCTCCCTTGCCACCGCGCCCTGAGATCGCGGAGAGAGCCAAGTCCGGGGACGGTTTCGTCTCCCGCCACGCGCGCTGGGTGCTGAAGCAATGGCCCAACCCGGATGACCACCCTCCGGATTATCAACTCCCGGTGCAGGTGGTGGTGCTTGGACAGAAGCTGACCCTGGTGGCGCTGGGTGGGGAACCCGTCGTGGATTATTCGATCAGGCTCAAGCGCGAACTCGCTTCCGACGGACGTCCCGTCTGGGTGGCAGGCTACGCGAACCTGGTCAGCGCGTATGTTCCGAGTCGCCGCGTTTTGTTGGAGGGCGGCTACGAAGGGACGCAGGCTGTGATTTACCAATCCCTGCCGGGACCGTTTCGAACCGATGTCGAGGACCGGATCGTCGCATCCGTTCATCGCCAGGCCAAATTGCTGCGGGACAAATCGGAAGCCAAATAACCGCGGCATGGGAGTCGATGGGGAGATCGTGGGTGCATTCGGCGGCCCGGACGAGATACGCTCGGCGGTGAATCAACTGCAAACCCTTCTCGACGCCGAATGAACCCGATGACCTCCTCTTCAGCCTTTCTCCCCCATGCTCCGTAAGCCCGCCAACTGATACATCATCGCCGGGCCAAACGGGGCGGGCAAAACCACCTTCGCCACGGAATTCCTGCCGCTCCACGCCAACTGCCGCAACTTCATCAATGCCGATCTGATCGCGCGCGGCCTCTCGCCCTTCGACCCCGACGCCGCCCTGTTGCGCGCCGGGCGCACCGTGCTCGAACGCATCGCCGAATTCACGGAGGCCCGCTTCGATTTTGCCTTCGAAACCACGTTGTCCGGACGCGCCTATGTGCCATTGCTGCGCCGCGTGAAGAAAGGCGGCTTCCGGCTGCACCTGTTCTACCTGTGGATGCCCAGCCCGGAACTGGCGCTGCTCCGAATCCGCTATCGCGTCGAGAGCGGCGGGCACAATGTCCCCGAACCGGATGTACGGCGGCGTTTCGCCCGCACGCTGGACAACACCTAAAAGCTTCTGGCGAAGAAACCATGAAACCCGCTGCGAAGCCTGACAGCCTGATCCCGCTGCACGGCGGCTACCGTAAGCTCAAGAGCTTCCAAGTGGCGCAATTGGCCTACGATGTGACCGTGCGGTTCTGTGATCGCTACATCGAGAAACGCAGCCGCACCCATGATCAAATGGTTCAGGCCGCGAGGTCCGGCGTGCAGAACATTGCCGAGGGCAGCCAGGCCAGCGGCACTTCTAAAAAGACCGAACTCAAGCTTACGAATGTGGCGCGGGCGAGCCTGGAGGAGTTGCGCCTGGACTATGAAGATTTTCTCCGGCAGCGTGGGCTGGCCCTCTGGCCGCCGAATCACCCGGCGCTGATGCGCTTCAAGGCGAGGCGTTGCGCCACGCTGGAGGAGGTGCGGGGCTGGGTGAACGAAGAGCGGCGTGGACTGCCACCGACGAACACGGATAGACACGGACCGGGCAAACCGTCCGTGTCAGCGTCCGTCCTCTGCCGAACTCGTGGCCAATGCGGCGCTCTCCCTGCTGAACCTCGCCTGCTATTTCCTCGACCGCCAACTGGCGGCGCAGGCTGCGGCCTTTGAAAAAGAGGGCGGCTTCACCGAAAGGCTCTACCGTGTGCGCTGCCAGAAGCGCACCGGGCTCGGAGGCACGCAATAGATCCGTGGCCCAAGGTCAGGCTGGGGGATGAGGCGACACTCGACCGACGTTTTCTCGATTTCTTCATTCGCTCATTCGCTGGGCCGTCCACAGTCCGTGGCGGATATTGCACCGGTGCATCCCGATGTTGCCGGTGATGCAGGTAGGGCGCGTCCGTCCCGGCGCGCCGCCGGAGCATGATGTTTTGCATCCCGTGGGCGGCGGGTTGGGACAGGCCCGCCCTACCAACAACATCGGGATACACGGATATCGCACTCACTAACGCTTGTGCGACTGACCCGCATTAGCCAAAGGTCGATGATGCATCTGAGACTTCCGACTTCGAGGCTCCGAGTGATGGTGAATGCGTCGCTCCTTTCCGTGCTTCTGTCCACGGCGACGACGATGGCGGCTGTGGCGGCGGACGTAGGGACGCCACTGGTGATCTGGCACTCGCAACCCGTCAAACCCGGTCAGACCGTTCTGCTCTACGGCGACGCACTGAGCGCCGCCAAAGTGACGGTGCAACGTTTGTCCGATGACGCACCGGGCGACCCCGGTGCGTCAGTTTCGGGTGCTGAAACCAGTACGGACAGGAGCGAAGACCTGGTTCCGATTCAACCGCGCGAACGAGCGCTGAAGGTTCTGCTTCCCGCCGGGGCGGATCCTGGAGTGTTCGCTCTGCGGGTCCAGGCTGAAGGGCGACGACAAACGGTGCTGGTCAATGGGCCTCAACCCTGGTGGGCGCGCGGGTCGCAACGATTGGAAGCCACGCCGGGCGAGGACTTGCGCGTCTTCGGCTTGGGATTGGGCTGGGCCGGAGTTCATGAAGCGCTGGCGGGTCTGCCGCCCGGTTCCCCCAAGACCCGTCTGGCCCTGCGCGGCAGTCGCAACGTCGAATTGGCCGTGCGGGAAGCAGACCTCTACTCCGTGCGGGCACCATTGCCGGCCGACCTTCCGCCGGGCGACTACGAAGTCTGGGTCCACAACGGATGCGGCGGCCCGCAGGCCTGGGCTCGCTGTCCAGAGCCATTGCGTGTCCAACGCGCAGCGCCCTGGCCGGAACGTGAGTTCAACGTCCTTCACCACGGCGCACGCGGCGATGGCGCCGCCGACGACACCGGGCCGGTGCAGCGGGCGATCGACGAGGCGGGGCGTTCCGGAGGTGGCGTGGTGTGGTTTCCTTCCGGCCAATACCGCTTCAACCGCCCGCTGCGGATCCCCCGGCAAGTCCTGCTACGAGGCGCGAGCCGCGAGGCGACGCTGCTGTATTGGAGCAACCGTCACTTCGCTCGTCTGCGCGGCATCATTCATGGTGAAGCGCAGTTTGGTCTGGAGGACATGACGATCTGGTATGTCGGCGCGGAACGCGGCATCGAGAACATGGCGGAGGTCGAAGGCAAGTCGCTCTACTCAAACGCGAATCGGCCGACCTGGTGGCAGGAGGGAGACATCGTCCTGCGGCGATTGGTGATCCGCTGGAGTCCCTACGCCGCCCGACCGGGCTGGGGACAGTTAAGCGACACGATCGAGATCACCCGCCAATTGAACTTTGAATCCCTCGATGCCGCCGGCACCGGCGCGGCGGTGTGGCTCTGCGGTCGCGACATCCGCGTCGAAGACTGCGACATTTACTCAGGCGGATTCCCGTTGCTGCTGGCGTTCATGTCTGACGGAAGTCTCGTGCGGAACAACCGTCTCTATACCGGACGGGGTGGGCTGGTCTGGGCCCAACGCGGACGCAAGGTGATCTGGGAAAACAACCAGATGCTCGGCGCCGATAACATGTCGCGCGCGGGATGGAGCACCAAGGCGCATCCGTATTACGATCAGGTTTACTTCCGCGGCAACACGGTCGCCTTCGCCCAGTCTGCCGACTACGAGATCGTCGGATCGGACGGCGCATCGCCGGTTTACTACGGCGGCGTCACGTCCGCCGCCGGAACCTCGGTCCAACTCAGCAAGCCCGTTCGCTCCTGGCCGTTCGAGCCCGAGGGACATTTGGCGTTTGTCATGGGCGGTCGCGGCAAGGGACAGGCGCGCACGATTCAGCGCGGCACCACCAACTCCATCGAAATCGACCACCCCTGGTCCGTGCCCCTCGACTCCACGTCACTGCTCGGCATCAACCACAGCTTGCGCCAGTGGCTGATGGTGGGGAATCGCATCGCCGACGGGGATTCGATGCAAATGTATGGACTGAACCACGAGGTGGTTTTCGCGGAGAACCAACTCGAACGCGTCGGCGGCAGCTTCGAAGCCGCCCTCCGCTTTCTCGCGTTCCAACACACCAGCGACGGTCCCGAGGCGGCGGAGCCCTCGTTCTTCTCCCAGATGCTGGGCAACCGCCTCGTGGCGCCGCGGCTCGACATGCGACGGTTCGAGTCCGGCACGGCCGCCATCGAATTGAGCGGTGGCGACGTCGATTCCCTCGGCCGGGCGGAGACACCCTGCCTGATGAATGCCGCGGTCCTCCGAGGCAATGACGTGCGCGGTGGCAAGATCCTGCTGTCCGTCGGCAGCCAGTTGCCCTTCCGCGCCGAGGACATTCTGATCGAGGACAATCGCATCACCGACGCGCCCGAGGGACTGGACATCGGGCCGCGCACGGCGGGCGTCATGCTGCGCCGCAATCAGCTTCTTGGCGTCCGCCGTCCGCTCGTGGGCGCCGGCATCGACACGGCCTGGCTTGAGCCCGGTCGCCGGGTCGAATACTGGTTCGAGGCCTTGGAAGGCGTGCTCAGCCGACTCTCGAAGCGGCCGGTCGCAGACCTCCGACCCTTCCGGGAGCAGGCGGCGCAGCTTGGCTCCGTTGCGGAGTCGGATCCGCGCTGGCTGGAACTGAAGCGCACAGTCGCGCGAGCCGTCACGCGGTCGTTGCCGCCGCCGCACAATCCGGATCTGGCCGAGGTGCTCTTTGGAATCCGGCTCCGCGCCTCGGCCGCGGCAGGACTGAACGAGACGTTAGAGCAAGGCAGGGGCGGCGACGCCGAATGGCACGTGAACGTTGAGCATCGCGGAGCCAACGCCGCAACCATTCGCGTCACGCCTCAGGGGGCCCACGGCTGGCAAGGCGAAGCGGTCGCAGCACCCGCGGGTCCTCAGTCCAATAGCACCGTGCGATTACCGATCCGCGTTCCTGCTGGCGCGCAGGGGACATTTGGGTTTCCCGCCCAGGTTCAAGTCACCGTCGGCGACGCGACGGTGGCTTGGCAGGAGACTCTCCCCGCAGGACTCGGAGAGGTACGCGACTGGCTGGTCATCGGCCCGGAAATTCCAGGCGCCACCGTGGAAGCGTCCCTCCTCACCAATCGTGTCCAGCAGTGGCGCTGGGATCAGCCTGTGCGTTTTGGTGCGAACGAGAAATCATGGCAGCGAGTGCAGGGTGTCTCGCCGCTCGCGTTCGACAAGTGGTTTCCAACGATAACCCATCTGCCGGCAGGGACGACGGGCGCATTTGCCGCTGCGGCGATCCAAGCCGACGCGGGAGTGTGGGTTGAATGGACGGCGGGCCTGGGCGGTCCGGGTTCCCGCCGGGAGTTGCAGTTCTTCCTCGATGGGAAGGAATTCTTCGATTTGCGGCTGGGCCGCGAGACGTGGTCGCCGAAGCGTCTGCCCATGTACCTGAGTCAGGGCCGGCATGTGATTCTCGTCGTGGCGCGGACCCGCGACCAACTGCCTGAAGTCTCGCTTTCCGTTCGCGAACTCGATGACAACGGTGGTGGCCGCGTGCGACCGGTCGCGCCGTGGACTCAAGATTGACGCAAATTAGAATCGATCATAATGGGATTGGTTCACGCGGAGGCGCGGAGACGCGGAGATGGGGAGATCGTTGACGATGCGATGAAGCCCTTCTTTGAGCGTCGCGGCTCCGAAGTTGATGAGCAGGCCGACGGTGAGGTTCATCAGGCGGAGATAAGTCAGGACTTGCTTGCTGTGGACGGGCGCGAGTTTTTCCACGGACTTGAGCTCCACGACCACGCGACCTTCCACGACTAGGTCATTGGGGAGTGCGGAAACCCTCCTCGAACATCATCCCTCCGCGTTCTCCGCGCCTCCGCGTGAGTCTCGTCCGCCGGTTGACCGGGCGGCATCTTCGACATTGGATTCGTTGAGGCTCATGGCTGGGATTGGTTCACGCGGAGGCGCGGAGACGCGGAGATGGGGAGATCGTTGACGATGCGATGAAGCCCTTCTTTGAGCGTCGCGGCTCCGAAGTTGATGAGCAGGCCGACGGTGAGGTTCATCAGGCGGAGATAAGTCAGGACTTGCTTGCTGTGGACGGGCGCGAGTTTTTCCACGGACTTGAGCTCCACGACCACGCCACCTTCCACGACCAGGTCAGTGGGGAGTGCGGAAACCTTCCTCGAACATCATCCCTCCTCGTTCTCCGCGCCTCCGCGTGAGTCTCGTCCGCCGGTTGACCGGGCGGCATCTTCGACATTGGATTCGTTGAGGCTCATGGCTGGGATTGGTTCACGCGGAGGCGCGGGGACGCGGAGATGGGGAGATCGTTGACGATGCGATGAAGCCCTTCTTTGAGCGTCGCGGCTCCGAAGTTGATGAGCAGGCCGACGGTGAGGTTCATCAGGCGGAGATAAGTCAG
>VHDF01000064.1 GCA_016871495.1 Verrucomicrobiota bacterium
GCTGCTTCACGGTGTATTTGCCGGAGTCGGAACTGATGGCGGGGGTGGAGTCGGATGCACGCGCGCCTGCGGTTGGGCAAGTGGAATTGGATCCCCCCCGGCATCGCGTCCTTCGACGGTCGGGCCCCGCGCCCGATTTTTACCTCGCCGGGAGCGCCGGGGTTGAATCTCTGGCACCGATCAAACGGGGGGCGCGGCTGGGAGTCGCCGATGGGGGGGATCGGGCGCTGCTTCCAGTGAGGGAAGGGTGAAGGGGGGTTAGTTGGGCCCCGAGGGCGCTTCGGATGTGGGAAGCTCGGTCGAGTCGGCCTTTTCATCTTCCCCGAGGACGGGAGCGATGGCCTGCAGTTTGTCGCCGTCATCCAGGTTGATGAGTTTGACGCCCATGGCGATGCGGCCTGTTTCCCGAATGTGATTGACGCCGATGCGCACCATTTGGCCGGCGGAAGTGATCAGCATGATTTCGTCGTTTTCCTTGACGGTGAGGGCGCCGGCGATTCCACCGGTTTTTTCGCCGGTTTTCATGGTGATGACGCCTTTGCCGGCGCGCGACTGAAGCGGGTAAGCGTCAAACCCGGTACGCTTTCCGACGCCATTTTCACCCGCCACGAGCAGGGTGGAGTCCGATTCGACCAGGGCGAGGGCGACGACGCGGTCTGAGCCTTCGAGGTTGATGCCGCGCACACCACCGGTAGCCCGGCCCATGGGACGGACATCCTCCTCGGAAAAGCGAATGCTCATGCCATCGTGGGTAATGAGCAGCACTTCGCTGGCGCCTGAGCTGAGTTTGACATCGATGAGTCTGTCGCCGGATTCGATATTGATGGCGATGATGCCGTCCTTGCGAATATTGGCGTACTCGTCGAGGGAGGTCTTTTTGACGGTGCCCTGTTCGGTGGCAAAAAGGAGGAAGCCGGGTTGTTGCCAGGTGGTGTCCTCGCGCTGCGGGCCGGTTTTGGCCACGATACGGATCAGGGCGGCGACCTTCTCCTGGGGGCGGAGTTCAAGGAGGTTGGCGATGCTGCGGCCTTTGGCGGCGCGGCCCATGTCCGGGATTTCGTGCACGCGTTCCTGATAGACGCGTCCGGTGTTTGTGAAGAAAAGAAGGTAATCGTGAGTGCTGGCGGTGAAGAGGTGCTCGATGAAGTCAGTTTCCTCACCTTCGACGGCGCTGCCCTCCCGGGTTGCCATGCCAATGACGCCTCGTCCTCCGCGGCGCTGGGCGCGGTAGGAACTGATGCTGGTCCGTTTGACGAGGCCGTTGTGGGTGAGGGTGATGATGACCGCCTCGTTGGCGATGAGATCTTCGATGGCGATGTCGCCTTCGTCGGGCACGAGTTCGGTGCGGCGAGGGGTGGCGTGTTTTTCTTTGATGACGAGGAGTTCCGACTTGATGATCCCCATGACGCGACTTTCGCGGGCGAGCGTGTCGAGCAGGTCCTTGATCTTCTCGAGCAACTCCGCGTATTCGGCTCGGACTTTGTCGATTTCCAGGCCGGTTAAACGGTAGAGTTGGAGTTCCAGGATGGAGTCCACCTGGCGGTCGGACAGCGAATAGAAACCGGAGGCGACGCGTGCTTCGGAGCGGATGAACAATCCCCAGGCCTCGACTTGCTGGCGGCTCCATTCGAAAGCGAGCAGTTTGATTTTCGCTTCCTCGCGATTGCGGGAGCCGCGGATGATGCGGATGAATTCGTCGAGATTGCGGAGGGCGCAGAGGTAGCCTTCGAGGATTTCGGCGCGCTCCTCGGCTTTGCGCAATTCGAAGCGGGTGCGGCGGAGGATGACCTCCCGGCGGTGATCAATGTAGCACTGGATGATCTCGCGCAGGTTGAGCGTTTTGGGGCGTCCATGGTCGATTGCGAGCAAATTGACGCTGAAGCTGACCTCCATCTGGGTGTGTTGATAGAGGTTGTTGATGACGACTTTGGCGATGGCGTCGCGTTTGAGTTCGAGCACGAGCCGGCAATGCTCGTCGGACTCGTTTCGCATGCCGGAAATCTCGGGAATGATCTTTTCGTTGACCAAACCGGCGATCTGTTGTTCGAGGGCGGCCCGGTTGACGTTGTAGGGGATTTCCGTGATGACGAGTTGTTCGCGACCTCCCTTCATCTGTTCCATCACGATTTTGCCGCGGAGCTTCAGGCTGCCGCGTCCCGTGTTGAAGTAATTGCGAATGCCCTCGAGGCCGCAGACGATGCCGCCCGTGGGGAAGTCGGGGCCCTTGATGAAAGCCATCAGTTCAGGGATGGTGATTTGGGGGCGGTCCACTTGGGCGCAGATGGCATCAATGGCCTCCCCCAGATTATGAGGCGCCATGTTGGTGGCCATGCCGACGGCGATCCCGGTGCCCCCGTTGACGAGCAGATTCGGGAAGGCGGCGGGAAAGACCACCGGCTCGGTGAGGCGTTCGTCATAGTTGGGGACAAAGTCCACCGTGTCCTTGTCCATATCCTGGAGCAAGGCCGCGCCGAGGTGGGTTAACCGAGCCTCGGTATAACGCATGGCGGCGGGGGGGTCGTCCTCGACCGATCCGAAGTTGCCCTTGCCGTCCACGAGTTTCTCGCGCATGGCCCAGGGTTGGGCCATATGGACGAGGGTGGGGTAGATGACGGCTTCGCCGTGGGGGTGGTAATTTCCGGAGGTATCGCCGCAAATCTTGGCGCACTTGATGTGTTTGCGTCCGGGGAACAAGGAAAGGTTCTCCATGGCGAAGAGAATTCTTCGCTGGGAGGGCTTGAGCCCGTCGCGGGCATCGGGGAGAGCCCGCGAGATGATCACCGACATGGAGTAGTCGAGGAAGGAGTTCTTGATCTCGTCCGCGACGTTGATCTTGGTGATCTTCTCGTGTTGAGTGTAGATGGAGGTGGGGTTGCCGGGGGGCGGGGGAGGGGCGCCGGGGACCGGGGGTGGGTTGTCGTCGGGCATGGAAAATAAAGGATTCGGGCGGGGCGGGGTTAGACGTCGAGATTGCGCACGTTGAGCGCGTTGTCTTCGATAAACTGGCGGCGGGGTTCAACGTCATCGCCCATGAGCTTGGTAAACATGTCTTCGGCCTCGATGGCGTCGGTGAGGTCGATGCGGAGCAGCTTTCGTTTGGCCGGGTCCATGGTCGTCTCGAAGAGCTCCTTGGCATCCATTTCACCCAACCCTTTGAATCGGTACATTTGGATGCCCTTTTTGCCCACGGCCTTCACGTGGGTGAGGATGTCGGGGATGCTGAACAGCGGGGTGACGACGGAGCGGTCTCCTTCCCCTTCGATCAATTCGAAGAGGGGTTTGTCCTGGGCCGAGAAATGTTCCACTTGGAGCCCTTTTTGGGCCAGGGATTTGAAGAGCTCGGCGACTGCTTTGCTTTCATGTTGAAGGTGGCAGTACTTGGCGCGGCGGATGGGACCTTCGCGTTTCTTTTCGAGGAAGTCGGTGTCGGTCCCGAACAACTCCGGCTGCGAGGCTTTGTATTCGTCCACTTCGCCATTGGAAACAAAGTAGAGCGTGGTTTCCTCGTTTCCCTCGCGAACCTTGATGAGGTGTTCGGGGAAATCTCCCTGGGGAGACCGATGTTCGACGTAAGCGGTGAAATCGCCTCCTTGCCGGCGGATGAAGGTGGCGTGTTTGTCCAGCGATTCGAGCAACTCCAGGACTTCTTGGAGGTTTCGTTCCGTGAGCTCGCGTCCATCGGCGAGGTTCTTAAGCCGGACTTCTTCGGAAGCGATCTGGATGAGGATGCGGTTCAATTGAACATCATCGTCCACGTACTCGGTTCGTTTCTTGCGGGCGATGGAGTAGAGCGGGGGTTGGGCGATGTAGACGAAGCCGCGGTTGATGAGTTGCGGCATCTGCCGGTAGAAGAAGGTGAGGAGAAGCGTGCGGATGTGCGAGCCGTCCACATCGGCGTCCGTCATGATGATGACTTTGTGGTAGCGGAGTTTTTGGAGATCGAAAGCCCCTTCGCCCTCGCCATTGCCGATGCCCGTGCCGATGGCGGTGATCATGGTGCGGATTTCGTTGTTTTGGAGCACCTTGTCCAGTCTGGCTTTCTCGACGTTGATGAGTTTGCCGCGGATGGGGAGGATGGCTTGGAATCGGCGGTCGCGGCCTTGCTTGGCGGAGCCGCCGGCGGAGTCGCCCTCGACGATGAAGAGTTCGGTGTTGACCGGGTCACGATCGGAGCAATCGGCGAGTTTGCCCGGAAGGCCGCCGCCGGTGAGGGCGGACTTGCGGACGGCTTCGCGGGCCTTGCGGGCCGCTTCGCGTGCGCGGGCGGCATTAAGGGCTTTATCGAGGATTCGTTTGGCGACGGCGGGGGTGCCGTCGAAATAGGACATCAATCCCTCGTAAGCCACCGAACCCACGACGCTTTCGACCTCGGGGGAGATGAGTTTGACTTTCGTTTGGGACTCGAACTTCGGGTCGCTGTGTTTGACGGAAATGACGGCGGTGAGACCTTCCCGAACATCGTCGCCGGTGATCTGGGGATCCTTTTCCTTCAGCAGTTCATTGGATCTTGCGTACTGATTGATGGCGCGGGTGAGGGCGCTGCGGAAGCCGGACAAGTGCGCTCCGCCGTCGGGATTGTGGACGGTGTTCGTGTAGCAGAGGACCTGGTCCGAGTAGCTGTCGTTGTATTGAAGGACGACATCGACATAGATTTCGACTTCTTTGTCGGGGGTGGCGACCTTGGACTCTTTGCGGAAGACGATGGGTTTGGGGTGGATCGTTTCTTTGTTCTTATTGAGTTGCTTGACGAACTCCTCGATGCCGTCTCTGAAGAAAAAGGTTTCGGTTTTGGATTCGGCGGCGCGTTCGTCGGTGAAGGAGATCTTGAGGCCGGAGTTCAGGAAGGCGAGTTCGCGCAACCGGGTGGTGATGTGATCGGCTTTGTATTCGGTGGTCTCTTTGAAGATCTCGCGGTCTGGAAGAAAGGTAATGAGAGTACCGGTGCCTTTGGCTTTGCCGATGACCGCCAGTTTCTTCAGGGTCTTGCCCCGTTCGAACTCCATGTGGTGGATCAAACCGTCGCGGGAAACCTCGACTTCAAACCATTCGCTGACGGCGTTCACGCATTTGGCGCCGACACCATGGGTGCCCCCGGAAAATTTGTATCCTCCCTGGCCGTACTTGCCGCCGGAATGCAGCGTGGTGAGAACGAGTTCGACTCCCGGAATGTGGTATTGGGGGTGGATATCAACGGGAATCCCACGTCCGTTGTCTCGAATGGAAATGGAGCCGTCCACATGGATGGCCACCTCGATGTGGGTGCAATGGCCTGCCAGGTGCTCGTCCACCGAGTTGTCGAGCACCTCGGAAACACAGTGATGGAGGGCGCGCTCGTCGGTGCCGCCAATATACATGCCCGGTTTCTTTCGAACCGCCTCCAACCCCTCCAATTTGCCCAATTTCGAGGCATCATAACGATCGCCGACCGGTTGGTTTTCGGGTGTGGGAACGTCGTTGTGGTTGGCCATAAATCGATGCAGCAGCACGTTCGTTCGGGGTGGTTCGAACGCTGGAAAAAGACTAAAAATTACCAGAAAACAACACAACGCAAATCTCGGGATTTGATGGGGTGGCACCACAATTAGTTGGGGGGATGAAATGCGGTGGCTCTTACTAATGGTGGTGGCTGCTCTGGACGCTGGTGGAGTGTGTCCGGGAGGTCCGGCTGATCACGGAAAGGGTGGAGGGGCCTGGCCCCACGAGTTCCTTGTTTTCCTTCATCGGACACGACACGGGCTTGGTCAAGCTCTACAATCATCCGCCATTCCGGCGAGCTTACTGGAGAGCCTTGCGGGATGCGGCGGTTGGGCCGATGACCGCGGGCCGGGTGGCGGCAGCCATTGACGCGCGCAACCGGGCGTTGACGGCGAACCGCGTTTCGGTGGCCAGCACGACCGCCCTCAAGAGTTATCTTGCCGCCCGCAGAGATTACATCCTGACGCAGCTCGCGACCGTGACGGCACCCCTCGCGGTCACGTCCAACGGCGGGGCCAACTTCAGCTCCGACACTTCCACGGTCACCTTGACCGGCACGGCTCCGGTCGAGGTCAAGACCTTGCTCTTCAATGGTTCCCCGTTTCCTGTCAGTTTCACGAGCGTCACCGCGTGGCGGACCACGGTTCCCCTGAAGGCGGGGGCCAACCGGGTCGAGATTCAGGGCCTGGACTCGAATGGAACCCTATTGCCCGGCCTGCGAACGGAATTGACCATCACGTATACCGGCGCCTTGGAACGGCCCGAGGATCACCTCGTGATCAACGAGATTCTTTATCGTCCGTCTCAGACCAACGCCGCTTTTGTGGAGGTTTTCAACAATGCCTCCGCGACGGCTTTTGATTTGACCGGAGTGAGGATGGAGGGCGTTGACTTCGACTTTCCGGACGGCTTGATTTTGGGACCGCAAGCCTATGCCGTGATCGTGGACGACGCTCTTGCTTTTCGAGCTGCTTTTGGCGCCGTGCCCGTCGTGGGGACTTTCAATGGCAAACTCGACCGTGGAGGGGAGACTTTGCGATTGATCAGAAAGGCGGCGGCGGGCGCGCCCGAAATCGAGTATGATCGGGTGCGATTTGACGACGATTTGCCCTGGCCGCAGGCGGCCGCGACCAACGGTGCTTCTTTGCAGAGGATCGATCCCTCGCTGCCGGGCAACCGGTTGGCAAACTGGTCGGACAGCATGTCGTCCGGGTCGGTGACCACCACCGTGACCAATGTGACGACCGTAAGCTTGGTCGGTTATGGTTCCACCTGGAAGTTTCATCAGGGCGGCACGGATTTGGGAAGCGCCTGGAGAGGCAACACCTTTGCCGACAGTTCCTGGACGGCTGGGGCGGGACTGCATTATGTGGAGGATGCCGCTCTGCCCGCGGCCAAGGGCACCAGTCTGACCATCGGAAGGATGACCTATTACTTTCGGCATGCTTTCCAATTCAGTGGGAATCCGGCTGACGCCGTCCTCAAGCTTTCGGCCATCGTCGATGATGGAGCGGTTTTCTATTTGAACGGCGAGGAGGTCTTTCGGGTGGGCATGCCGGAAGGGGCGGTGAATTACGGCACGATGGCGAATCGGACCGTGACCGACGCGGTGGTGGAGGGTCCCTTCGATATCCCGGGTCGATTTCTTCGATCCGGGGAAAATGTGCTGGCCGTGGAAGTGCATCAAGTGGGCGCCGGAAGCACGGATGTGGCGTTCGGTGCTCAGTTGAGCGCCGTGGTGACGACGGTGACGACCACCACGATGACGGGAGGCGTTGGCGCGGCCGCGACGCCGGGCGCCGCGAACAGCGTCAAGGCCCGGCTGGATCCCTTTCCCGATTTGTGGATCAATGAAGTGCTGCCGAGGAACACGTTGGGAATCCGAGATCGGACTGGAAGCCTCGAACCCTGGGTTGAAGTGTTCAATGCGAGTCCCTCGACCGTGTCGGCGAAAGGTTTGTTCCTCTCGGATTCCGCCCGTGATCTGGTCCAATGGCCCTTTCCGGAGGATGTCCAGTTGGGAGGTCGTCAATTCCGAGTGATCTTTGCGGATGGCACGCCGGGCGAGCGCTCTGGAGCCGAGTTGCATACGGCTTTCAGGCTGGCTCCGACGCAGGGCATGGTTTTGCTCACGCGGATGCAGAACGGACGGCCGGCGGTCTTGGATTATGTCACGTATGGATTACCAGGCAGCGATCGCTCGGTGGGCTCCTACCCGGACGGGCAGGAAATCGAGCGCCAGGTTTTTCATGTGCCGACACCGGGCGGTCCGAACGATCCAACCTCCGTGCTGCCTCAAGTCCGGATCAACGAGTGGATGGCGGGGAACACGCGCAGTTTGGCGGATACCGCCGACGGCGATTTCGAGGATTGGTTCGAAATGCACAATGCTTCCACAGAACCCTTTGATTTGGGGGGATACTTTCTTTCAGACGTTTCCACCAACGCTGTCAAATTCGAGATTCCTCAAGGGACCCTCATTCCGGCGGGCGGTTTTCTTTTGGCGTGGGCCGATGAGGAGACAGGCCAGAATGGAACCGGGGGAGATTTGCATGTGAACTTCAAGCTGAGCTTGAGCGGCGAAGCGATCCTTCTCTTTGCGCCGGACGGACGCTTGGTTCATAGCGTCACGTTTGGAGTGCAAACCAACGACGTGAGCCAGGGCAGTCAGACGGATGGGGGATCGGCCTTCCAATTCTTCGTCAAGCCGACTCCCCGGGCTTCGAATGCACCAGGAAGCGGGCCACCTCCGAATCGTCCCCCCTTGATCGCGGGGATTCCAGGGCAGGCCATCCTCGCCGGCGCTGGGGTGAATCTTTTGGCCACGGCGACGGATCCCGATCTGCCGGCGCAGTTCTTGCGATTCTCGCTGGATGCGGGGGCGCCCCCGGGCGCGGTGATCGACCCCGTGAGCGGCCGCTTCAGTTGGACCTCTTCGGCGTCTCATTCGGGTTTGAGTTTCCCGGTGACCGTGCGGGTAACGGATAACGGATTGCCCCCGCTGTCCGGCACAGCCAGTTTCATGATCGCGGTGTCCTCGGCCAATCGTCCTCCGGTGATGGCCAGTGGTATTGAGGTGAGCGCGGAGGTTGGCCAACTCTGGAGGCTGACGTTGGCGGCGAGCGACCCGGATAGTCCGCCCCAAACGCTTCGGTATAGTTTTCAAAGCGCGGTTCCTCCGGGCCTGAGCCTTGATGCGGACGCGGGCGTTCTGAGCTGGACACCCGCCGCCCATCAGGCCGGTGAGCACACGATTCGCGTCCGGGCGACGGACAACGGCCAGCCGCCGCTGTTTGCGGAGATGTCCGTGAAGCTTCGAGTGAGCGCGGCTCCCGAAGGCTTGAGGATCGAGAGCCTCCGGGTGGCTCCGAACGGTGCGGTAACCCTGCAATGGCCGTCCTTGGCAGGCAGTCAGTATCGTGTCGAAATCCGGTTGGCCACGGGGGAAGGGAGTTGGATTCCTCTGCAAACATTGCGAGGGACCGGGGCGTCCTTGAGTTATCAAGACCATCCTGCGCCCGGGACTCGCCAGCGATTTTACAGGATCAACGTGTTGCCTTGATTGAGTCTGTGCGAGAAGGGGTGTGTGCATGACCCCAATCCACGGGTAACACGCAGCAACGCCTGTTTCCACGACGCCTGGAGGTGCGATGGACAGGTTCGCATCATCGACATTTCATCGATCGCGCCCGCGACAGCGGGCCGTTCTAAATCCGCGCCTCTTTCAGCCGCACGAACCACCTTTCGCGACCTCGTCGGGATTCTGACGCGCGGATTTAGGCATGATGCACCTTCTTGACGGTTTTCCGTCTCGCAGCCACGTTTTGGTCCATGCACCGATTTGTCTTGGCACTGCTCATGGGACTGGGATG
Organism: Verrucomicrobiota bacterium; assembly: GCA_016871495.1. NCBI lineage: Bacteria > Pseudomonadati > Verrucomicrobiota > Verrucomicrobiota bacterium. The sequence goes on from VHDF01000064.1 coordinate 9,348, forward strand.
CGGGAGTTCCTCAGTGTGGGGCTCGATTGCGAAACCTTGGGGAGAATTCCGAGGGCCGACCGGCCAGGGACATGCCTCGGTGAAGACGGTGCCCTTGCATTGGTCGGGCGAGAAGAATGTGGCGTGGAAAACAGTGATCCCTGGGGGTGGATGGTCCTCGCCGGTGGTGGATGATCGGGCGGTTTACGTGACTGCGGCCGAGCCTGCCGGGGGTGCTTCAAGTTTGACGCTGCGCGTCATCTCCCTGGACAAAGCGTCGGGCCAGGTGAATTGGGATGTGCCGGTCTTTCAACCGCAGGCGGGCAAGGTCGCGGGCATTCATAACAAGAACAGCCAGGCGAGTCCGACCCCTTTGATCGCCGGCGAGCGAGTCTATGTTCATTTTGGCCATTTGGGCACTGCGTGTTTGACCACGCGGGGCGCCCTGGTGTGGACCAATGAAAGTCTTTGGTATCCGCCGGTGCATGGCAATGGAGGATCACCGGCCCTTTTCGGGGATCGCCTCTACTTTTCCTGTGACGCGGGGGAGGATCCTTTTGTGGCGGCGGTTTCCACGAAGGATGGCAAGCTTGTCTGGAAAGTGAACCGGGAGACTCAGGCCAAGAAGACGTTTTCCTTTTCGACGCCGCTCGTGATTGAAGTGGGAGGAAGGAAGCAACTGATCAGTCCGGGCAGTGGTGTGGTGGGGGGCTACGATCCGGCGAACGGGACCGAGTTGTGGCGGGTGAATTATGGGGAAGGATACTCGGTGGTGCCTCGTCCGATTTTTGCCCACGGGCTGCTTTTTATCGGCACGGGATATGATCGTCCCAGTGTGCTGGCGATCCGCGCGGGGGGCACTGGCGATGTGACGCAGACCCACGTGGTTTGGAAAACCACGCGGGGCGCTCCCAACACGCCGTCGTTGCTGGTGGTGGGCGACGAGTTGTATATGGTTTCCGATGGAGGCATCCTGTCGTGCCTCGATGCGAAGACGGGCCGGGAGCACTGGCAGGAAAGGGTGGGTGGGAATGTGTCGGCTTCACCGGTCTACGCGGCGGGCCGGATCTATGTGCAAAACGAGGAAGGGCTTGGCGTAGTGGTGAAAGCCGGAAGGACATTTGAGAAACTGGCGGCGAATGACTTGAAGGAACGGACGCTGGCGTCGTACGCGATGGAGGAAGGTTCAATTTACATTCGGTCTGCGAAGCATGTGTTCAAGATTCGCGAATAGAGCGGGGATACGGGGGCAGGCTTGAACTCGAGATCAAGGATTCTTTCGATCTGGCGTTCCTGCGTTGTGGCCGTGGGGTTCGTGCTTGGGGGCGCCATGGTTGGGCAATCGCCTCCGGCGGAGCGTCCAGAATGGGAAGCCTGGGTGGCGGAGGGGGTCGTGTTGTTTCAGCAAGGTTCTTTCGAGGATGCGTTCCAATTGTTCAAGAAAGCGGCGGAGAAGGGCTCGGCGGAAGGGCAATCGCGCTTAGGCTATTGTTATTCGAACGGGAAAGGGATCGGGGTGGACGACACGAAGGCGACGGAGTGGTATCGCAAGGCTGCCGAGCAAGGGTTGGCGAAGGCGCAGCACAATCTGGGGTTGAGATATGCGACGGGACGCGGGGTTGTTCCGGATCCTGCGGCTGCAACCTCGTGGCTTGAGAAGTCGGCCCAGCAGGGATACCCGGCCGCGGCGCATGAATTGGCTCATCGTTACGAGCATGGTTTGGGGGTTGCTGCGAATCTTGCGTCGGCGAAGCGCTGGCTGGAGGTGGCGGCGGGGAAAGGCTGGGGGGAGGCCCAGGCGGATCTGGCGGACTGGTATATGCTCGGCAAGCTTGGAAGCCGTGACGATCTGGCGGCGGTTCACTGGTTGAGGGCGGCGGCAACGCAAGGCTTGGCCCGTGCGCAAAACAATTTGGGCGTCAGTTTGCTGAGCGGGCGTGGCACCCTTCGGGATCCGGTGGAAGCTTGCCGTTGGTTTCGAGCGGCGGCACTGCAGGATCATCCTGAGGGCGCGAACAATTTCGCCGCGTGTTTGATTGAAGGCAGAGGTGTGGAGAAGGATTTGGGGGAAGCGGTGGCCTGGCTGGAGAAAGCGGCCAAGCTGGGGGTGGCGGCGGCGCAGTCGAAGCTGGCGCTTTTCTATCTGGAAGGACTGGCCGTGGAGAAGGATCCGCGGAAGGCCTTCGAACTTTATCGCCGCGCGGCCGAACAGGGTTTTGCCAAAGCACAGCATAATTTGGGGACCTGCTATTTCCAAGGGTTGGGCGTCGATCGGAATCTGGCGGAAGCTGCCCGTTGGTTTGAGAAGGCTGCAGAACAAGGCGACGCTGACTCTCAGTTGACGCTGGCGGTGTGTTATGAAAAGGGACACGGGGTCGAGATCGACTCGGAACGGTCCTGGCACTGGTACCTCAAAGCGGCGGAGGCCGGATCCAACCCGGCGCAGCTCCATGTCGGCAAGGTGAGGGCGCGCAAGAGCTCCAAATACTATGATCCGGCGGCGGCAAGAATGTGGCTGGACCGGGCGCGTCAAGGTGGCTCGGCGGCGGCTGGAGCGTTCCTGGCAAGACTGCTGCTGGCCGGGGAGGGAGGGTCCACGGATGCGGAGACCGCCGTGAAGCGTCTTGAGGAATGCGCGGCCGAGTTTCCTCCGGCTCTCATCTGGCTGGGACATTGCTGGGCGAACGGAACGGGCGTGATTCGTGACCTTGAGAAGGCCAAGGCTCGTTACCGTCAAGCGGCCGAGGCGGGATATCCCCGGGCTCAGGCGCGATTGGCCGCTTTGTTGTTGAAGGAAGGGGCCCCTTCGGATCGCGCTTACGCCCTGGAGTTACTCGAGGCCGCGGCGGTTCTGGATGAGCCCGAGGCATTGCGACAACTCGCACTCGAAGCCGAGGGGAAGGATCCGGCGAAACATCGCGAATTGCTGATTCGCGCGTCGGAGGCGGGCGATGTGGAAGCCTCCTTCCGATGGGCCAAGCTGGCCTTGCGAGGAAATGTTTCGAATTCGCAGCGCGAGGATGCGTTGGAGAAATTCGAATACGCCGCATTGGGCGGGCACCTGCAAGCGGCTGAGCAGGCGCGATCGCTCAAGCGTCGGATGCAGGCCGATACCGTGGCCGAGATTGCCGCAAGAGCTCGGCGAAAGTGGGAGGCGATTGAGGCTTCCGAGTGGGATTGAGGGGATGACAATCCTCGCCCGCCGCGCTATTTCTAGACCCGCATGATGGGTGTTCCGTTCAGCGAGAGACCGTGTGGGCAACGAAGTTTCAGCCGCAGCATGAGGTGGTTGCTGGCCGTCACTTTCATTTTCGCCGGTCGCATCGCCCATCCGGCGGCGGTGGATTACGGACGCGATGTTCAACCCATTCTGGCGGACAACTGCTATCAATGCCATGGGCCGGACGAAAACGCCCGCAAGGCGAAGCTGAGGCTTGACACCCAAGAGGGAGCCTTGACTCCACAAGAAGGCAAGTCGGCGATCGTGGCGGGAAACCCGGCCGCCAGCGCGTTGGTGGCTCGGATCACGTCGAAGGATCCTGAAGAGAGGATGCCGCCTGCGGAATCGCACCGGAAATTGACTCCGGCGCAGATTGAGCTGTTGACGCGTTGGGTGGGGGAGGGGGCTCCTTGGGGGAAGCACTGGGCGTTTGAGACTCCTCGCTCGCCCGGCGTGCCGCGAACGAAGATGAGGAATTGGGCGCGCCACGACATCGACCGTTTTATACTCGCGCGTCTGGAGGCGGAGCGAATGCAGCCTTCCCGTGAAGCGGATCGCGCCCTCTGGCTGCGGCGCGTGAGCCTGGATCTCACCGGGCTGCCGCCAACCATCGAGGAGCTTGACACGTTCCTAGCCGATCGCACCGCCAGAGCGCATGAAAAGGTTGTGGACCGGCTCTTAAACTCCCCGGCATTTGGGGAGCGCATGGCCGTGGAGTGGCTGGACACGGCGCGTTACGCGGACACGCATGGATTTCAGATGGACCGTTACCGGCCGGCCTGGCCCTATCGCGACTGGGTGATCGAGGCCTTCAATTCCAACCTGCCCATGGATCAATTCATCCAGTGGCAATTGGCCGGGGATTTGTTGCCCAACCCGACGCGCTCCCAGCGGTTAGCGACCGCCTTCAATCGGCTTCATTTGCAGAATGAAGAGGGAGGCATCGTCGAGGAGGAGTTCCGAACGTCCCACGTGGTGGATCGGGTGAACACCCTGGGCACCGCGTTCCTGGGTTTGACGCTGGATTGCGCCCGGTGCCACGACCACAAGTACGACCCGATCTCGCAAAAGGATTTCTACCGGCTCTTCGCGTTTTTCAACAACATCGATGAGTTCGGACAGACCAGTTACTTCACCGATTCAACCCCGGTGCCCGCGATGCTTTTGACGGACCCTGCGACCGATCAATCCCTGGCGCACATGAAGGCCAAGGTTCGGCAACTGGAATCTCAGCAAGCCCGGCTGGTGGAGCAGGCGCGTCCGGCCTTCGAGGCCTGGTTGAAGACGTGGAGCGAAACCGAGCCCAAACCCGCGCTGGATATTCCCGGTCTGAGGTCTTCCTTCAGTTTTGAGGAATGGAAGGACCAGAAATCGCCGAACAGCGTGGAGGCGGGAAAGCCTGCGGAGGGGCGCGACGATCCCAAGCCGGTGGAAGGATTTCAGGGACGCGGGGTGGAGTTGACGGGGGACAATGGGATGGCGTTTCGGGGGTCCGGGGCGTTTTCGCGGCATGATCCGTTCACCCTAGCCCTGGCCCTGCGTCCGAACGAGCTCGCGCCGCGGCAGGTTGTGCTTCATCGCAGCATGGCGGCGAATGACGCGGGCAGCCGCGGATATGAAATCTTGTTGGAAGCAGGGCGCGTCGCGGTTGGACTTCACCACATGTGGCCGGGCAATTCGCTCAAGGTCGTTTCCGAGACCTCCCTGCCGGTGCGGCAATGGACCCATCTCACGGTGACTTACGACGGGTCAAGCCAGGCGAAAGGGTTGAAGTTGTACCTGGATGGACGCCCGGTGCGGGTGGAAATCGTCCGAGACGGCTTGACCAAGGACATGACCTACGAGCGTGGCGATCCCGATTTGCAAGTGGGCTTTCGTTTTCGAGACAACGGATTCAAAGACGGGCGGTTCGATGAACTGAGGATTTTTCACCGCGCCTTGACGGAGGCGGAGGTCGCGCAGGTGGCGGGTGTGGGTTCCCTGAGCGAGACCTTGGCCAGGGCGGCGAAGGGTGATCCGGAGGGCCGGGAACGCGGCCTCGCCTTCTTCACCGCGACCCGCTTTCCGCCGGCGCGCAATTTCGAGGAATCCCTGCGGCACCTGCGGCGGGAGCATGGGAGCCGGATTCAGTCCATTCCCGAAATGATGGTGATGCGTGAGATGGAGCATCCCCGCGTTACCCGAATTCTGAAGCGGGGGGCTTATGATGCGCCTGCGGAAGCGGTCACCGCGGGCACGCCCGAGAAGTTTCCCGACATGGCTTCCGATTGGCCTCGCAACCGGCTGGGGCTGGCAAAGTGGCTGACCTCCGAGTCGCAACCCCTCACCGCACGCGTGTGGGTGAATCGCGCTTGGCAATTGATGTTTGGAACCGGACTGGTGGAATCTTCCGACAATTTCGGCACGCAAGGCAGCCGCCCCACTCATCCCGAGCTCCTCGATTGGCTGGCCGTGCGGTTTCGCCAGCAAGGATGGAATTGGAAAGGGCTCCTCAAGGAAATCGCCCTCTCCTCCACCTATCGCCAAAGCTCTTCCGCGTCCGCTGAATTGAGATCGCGTGATCCTGCCAACGCCTTGCTGGCCCGGGGTCCGAGCCAGCGGTTGACGGCGGAAATGTTGCGCGACCAAGCCCTGGCCGTCAGCGGACTGCTCACGGTCAAGCTTGGAGGCCCGAGCGTGAAGCCGTATCAACCGGAGGGACTCTGGGAGGAGAAAGCCATGGGGGCGCCCCGCTACGAGCAGTCCAAGGGCGAGGATCTGTACCGGAAAAGCCTCTACACGTTTTGGAAACGCACGGTGCCACCCCCGGCCGCGATCGTCTTCGATGCCGCGGAACGAAACACATGCCTGGTTCGCCGGCAATCCACAAGCACGCCATTGCAAGCGCTTGCCTTGATGAACGATCCTCAGATGACCGAGGCGGCTCGTTTTCTCTCGGAGCGCATGCTGAAGGAGGCGGGCGATTCCAAGCCTGACCGGTTGAGCTGGCTGTTCAGGAAAGTGACGGCACGGCCGGCCTCAGACTCTGAAAGGGCGGTTCTGGTCCGCATGTTCGAGGAACAGCGCGCGGCGTTCACCGAAGACCCGGACAGCGCTGCCCGTCTCCTCTCGGTGGGTGATTCCGCCAACGATCCTGCGCTGAGCCTGGCGGATCTCGCGGCTGGAACCATGGTCGCCAAAGCCATCTTGAACCACGATGCGGCCGTCATGAAACGATGAACTCAGGAGTACGTCTATGCACTGCGGATCTTTCGCTTTCGACATGAACCGCCGGGATTTTCTCGGAAAATTCGGGTTCGGACTGGGCGGGGCGGCGCTCGCCTCGCTGTTCAAGCCGGAGGCCGCCGCTCAAGCGTTCGGGGCGGACCGGTTGGCTGCTCCGCACTTTGCTCCCCGGGCGAAGCGAGTGATTTACCTCTTCATGAGCGGCGGGCCTTCGCAACTCGATCTTTTTGATGCCAAGCCCCTGCTCAATTCGATGAACGGCCAGGACTTGCCGGACAGCGTGCGCAAGGGCCAGCGATTGACGGGCATGAGCGCGAATCAATCCAAGCTGCCCTTGGCGGGTACGCATTTCCGCTTCCAGGCGCATGGCCAGTCCGGAGCGACGGTGAGCGAGTTGCTCCCTTGGACGGCGAAAATGGCCGACGAACTGTGCTTCATCAAATCGCTGCATACGGAAGCCATCAATCACGACCCGGCCATCACTTTTTTCCAAACAGGTTCCCAAATCGCGGGGCGTCCGTCGATGGGCGCCTGGCTCAGCTACGGCCTGGGCAGTTTGAATCGCAATTTGCCGGCCTTCGTGGTGCTGATCTCCAAGGATCGCATCGATCAACCGCTCTATGCCCGGCTGTGGGGGAATGGATTTCTGCCTAGCCCGCATCAGGGCGTTCAATTCAGGTCGGGGCGCGAACCCGTCTTGTACCTGGCCAATCCGCCGGGTGAATCCTCTGCGCATCGCCGCAAGATGCTGGATCGATGGGCTGAATTGCAGGCCCTCCAGTTGGAGAGTGTGGGCGACCCTGAAATCACCGCCCGCGTCGCCCAATACGAGATGGCCTTTCGCATGCAGACCAGCGTGCCCGAGGTGATGGATCTTTCGCGAGAGCCGGAAGCCGCTTTTGCCCTTTATGGCCCTGAATCGAGGAATCCAGGCACCTTTGCGGCAAACTGTTTGCTCGCGCGCCGGATGGCCGAACGCGACGTCCGTTTCGTCCAGCTTTACCATCCGGGATGGGATCATCATGGCGGACTCCCCGCCGGCATCAAGCGCCAGTGTCAGGACGTGGACCGGGCTTGCTACGGTTTGCTCACGGATCTCAAGCAGCGCGGATTACTCGACGACACCCTGGTGGTCTGGGGCGGGGAGTTTGGGCGGACCAATTACTGCCAGGGCAAATTAACCTCCACGGACTACGGCCGAGATCATCATCCGCGATGTTTCACGGCGTGGATGGCCGGGGGTGGAGCCAGGCCTGGGATGAGTTTTGGGGCCACGGACGAATTGGGCTACAATATCGCAGAGAATCCGGTGCATGTGCACGATTGGCAGGCGACGCTCTTTCATTTGCTCGGCATCGATCACGAGAAACTCACCTTCCGTTACCAAGGCCGTTATTACCGCCTAACGGACGTTCACGGGCACGTGGTCAAGGAACTGCTGGCTTGACCCGAGTTGGGATGGGATCAACGGCGACGTTGGTGGGACAGGGCCCGCGTGGTCCCCGACGATCTTAATTCTTACGGCATGAGTTTGGGCACCGCCTCGTGCATGAACAGGGAGATCCATTCCCGGGCTCGGGCCCGATCCTCCTCGCTGCCACCGCGCAGTTCGAGTCGGCCATCGGCGGCCCGGACGAGTCGGGCTCGTCCGAAAGTGGCCACGGTTTCCACGCTGTTTTCTAGGTGCCGTCGCAGTTGTCGCATCCAGTATTTCATGCGCCCGCACTTTGACGGATAGGGTTGGACAAATACGGTCCAACCCTCGCCAAAATTGGAAACGCCTCCGCAACCGAAGCCGCCGAGCCTGAGGGAAGGCGAGGCCGGTCGATGCGGGGCGGGGCATCGTCCGACCGCCGCGAAACTTTGCGGCTGAAACTTGACGAAACGTCCGGAGTGGATACTTAGTGATCATGGACTTGAATCGATGGACCACCAAAGCGCAAGCGGCGTTGAACGCGGCGCAGGATCTGGCACGCAAATACTCGCATCAAGAACTCGCCAGCGAGCACGTCTTGCTTGGGCTGATGGGACAATCCGAGTCCTTGATTCCTGCGTTGCTGCAGAAGTCGGGAGTTGACGCCGGCCGCTTGGCGGCGGACGTGCAACGCGAGCTTGATCGGCGCGCCAAAGTGCAGGGGGCAGGGGAGCTCTTTCTGAGTCCGGGGCTGCGCAAGGCCTTCGAGTCGGCGGAGGGCGAGGCCCGGCGCTTGAAGGACGATTATTTGAGCGCGGAACACCTGTTGCTGGGACTGCTGGACACGGCGGAGGCGGCTCTGGCGAAGATTTTCAAGCAGCATGGCTTGATGCGTGACGAGGTCATGAAGGCGCTTGTGGGATTGCGAGGCCATCAGCGGGTGACCGACCAGGAGCCGGAGCAAAAGTTTCAGGCGTTGGAGAAGTACGGGCGCGACCTGACGGCGCTGGCGCGCGCCGGAAAAATTGATCCTGTCATCGGACGTGATGATGAGATTCGACGCGTGATGCAGGTTTTGACCCGTCGCACCAAGAACAACCCGGTGTTGATTGGCGAGCCGGGTGTGGGCAAGACGGCGATCGCCGAGGGGCTCGCCCGCCGCATCGTGGGAGGGGATGTGCCGGAGTCGCTCAAGAACAAGATGCTCGTTGCCTTGGACCTGGGCGCGATGATTGCCGGGGCCAAGTACCGCGGGGAGTTCGAAGATCGCCTGAAGGCGTTCCTCAAGGAAATCACAGCGTCCGAAGGGAAAATCGTGCTCTTCATCGACGAGTTGCACACGCTGGTGGGGGCCGGAGCAGCCGAGGGGGCGGCGGACGCGGCGAACATGCTCAAGCCTCAGTTGGCCCGCGGGGAACTGCGCTGCATCGGCGCCACCACACTTGACGAGTACCGCAAGCACATCGAGAAAGATCCCGCGCTGGAACGCCGGTTCCAGCCCGTCATGGTGTCCGAACCCACCGTGGAGGCCACGATCGCCATTCTGCGCGGATTGAAGGAACGTTACGAAGTGCATCATGGGGTGCGCATTCAGGACGCCGCGCTGGTGGCCGCCGCCACCCTTTCTCATCGATACATCGCCGATCGCTTCCTGCCGGACAAGGCGGTGGATTTGGTGGACGAAGCGGCCTCCCGGTTGCGCATGGAGCTGGATTCCAAGCCGACCGAGATCGATCAGTTGGACCGCCAGATCATGCAGCTCGAGATCGAGCAGATGGCGTTGAAGAAGGAGAAAGATGAAGCCTCGTTCGAGCGCTTGAAAAAGCTGGAGCGCGAACTGGCGGAACTGAAGGAGAAGTCGGCGCTCATGACGGACCGCTGGAAGGGCGAGAAGGCCGCCATTGATGCCCGCAGCGTCCTGAACTCACGCATTGAGCAGGCACGGGGTGATCTGGAGCGAGCCGAGCGGAGTTACGACCGTGCGCGCGCGGGCCAGCTTAAATACGAGACGATCCCGGGGTTGGAGAAGAAACTGGCCGACCTTGAAGCCGCCGCCCGAAAATCGGGGGAACCTTCGGCCAGGCTGCTCAGCGAGGAGGTGACCGAAGAAGATGTTGCCCAAGTCGTCGCTTCCTGGACGGGCATTCCGGTCACTCGCATGCTCGAAGGCGAGCGAGACAAACTGGTGAAGATGGAATCCCGGTTGCAGCACCGCGTCGTGGGCCAGTCCGAAGCGATCGGCGCGGTTTCCAACGCCGTCCGTCGCGCCCGCAGCGGACTGCAAGATCCCCATCGGCCGGTGGGCTCGTTTATTTTTCTTGGGCCGACGGGCGTCGGCAAAACCGAGTTGGCCAGGGCACTGGCCGAGTTCCTGTTCGACGACGAGAACGCCATGATCCGCATCGACATGTCCGAGTACATGGAGAAGCACTCCGTCTCCCGGCTGATCGGCGCTCCGCCGGGCTATGTCGGATACGATCAAGGAGGTCAATTGAGCGAGGCGGTGCGGCGGCGGCCCTACGCGGTGGTGCTTTTCGACGAGATTGAGAAGGCTCATGCCGACGTGTTCAATGTGCTGTTGCAACTGTTGGATGACGGACGGCTGACCGACGGGCAGGGGCGGACGGTGGATTTCAAGCAATCGCTGGTGATCATGACGAGCAACGTCGGTTCGCCGATCATTCAGGAGTTTTACGGGCAGCGCCATCGCGGCAAGGGAGCCGAGGAAGCGATGCAAGAGCGGGTCAAGGCGGAGTTGAAGCGGCATTTCCGTCCGGAGTTTCTCAACCGCATCGACGACATCGTTGTTTTCCACAGCCTGGACGAGGCGCAGATCGGGCGGATCGTGGAGATCCAGCTCGGGCGGATTGACAAGCGGTTGGCGGCGCAGTCCTTGAAACTGGAGCTTGACGGTGAGGCGAGGGCATTCCTCGCGAAGGAAGGTTATGACCCGCAATTTGGAGCCCGGCCGCTCAAGCGAACTTTGCAGGAGCGGCTGCTGGATCCGCTGGCGTTGAAGTTGCTGGATGGAACCTTCAAGCCCGGCGATTCGATCGCGGCGTCACTGGTCGGGGGTGAATTACATTTGGAGAAGAAGCGCCCGACCTGACCCCTCGCCCGATGGAACGCCTGGAAAACTCCCGCCTCGGCCTTGATTCCAATGACTGCTCAACATCGAATTTATACGACGAGTTTCGCCAGCGTTTATCCCCTTTATGTCGCGAAAGCGGAGAAGAAGGGGCGCGCCAGGTCGGAAGTGGACGCCATCATTCGCTGGTTGACCGGCTACACCCAGCGTCAGTTCGAGGGGCAATTGAAGAAGGGCAAGGACTTCGAAACGTTCTTCCAGGAAGCTCCGAAGCTGAATCCGTCGCGATCGTTGATCAAAGGCGTGGTTTGCGGCGTCCGAGTCGAGGACGTTCAGGAGCCGACCATGCGGGAAATTCGTTACCTCGATAAATTGATCGATGAGTTGGCGAAGGGGAAGCCGATGGAGAAGATCCTGAGGGTCTAGCCCGCCTATTTCATGCACGGGACGCCCGGTGAGGACACCGGGCCTACAAATACAGAGGCAGGCGCAATTGTAGGCCGCGTGCCCTCACGCGGCACACTGTCGCGGATTCAAGCTCAGTATGAAATATCCGGGTCTAGCCCGCCTTGATCATCCTATTGGCATCCAACCCAATGGAGAAGGGATGAGACGGTTCCTTACCGGGCGATGCGTCGCGCGAAAGCCTCCAGGCGGTCCAAGCCCTTCTCGATGTTTTTCATCGATGTGGCGTAACTGATGCGAAGGTAGTCGTCCGCCCCGAAAGCGATGCCTGGAACGGCGGCGACCTTTTCCTCCTCGAGCAAACGGGCGCAAAAGTCGGTGGAGCGGAGTCCAAGCTGTGAGATGTTGGGGAAGAGGTAGAAGGCGCCTTTGGAATTGACGCAGCGAATGCCGGGGATGCGGTTGAGTCTTTCGCAGGCGTAAGTGCGGCGTTTCGCGTATTCCTGCAGCCACGAATGGAGGTGGTCCTGGGGGCCTTCCAGAGCCGCCAGGGCGCCCTTCTGGGCGAAGGAGGTCGGGTTGCTCGTGCTATGGCTTTGGATGGCGTCGATGGCTTTGGCGATGGGCTCGGGAGCGGCGAGAAATCCGAGACGCCAGCCCGTCATCGAGTAGGCCTTGGCGAATCCATGCACAATGATGGTGTGGGCCTGGTGAACGGGGGAGAAACCGGCGACGCTATGATGCTCGGCGCCGTCATAAACGAGTTTCTCGTAGATTTCGTCGCTCATGATGAGCACCCCTTTTTCAATGCAGACGTCGCCCAGCGCCTGCAGCTCGTCCCGGGTGTAGAGTGAGCCGGTGGGGTTGCTCGGTGAATTGAGAATGAACAGGCGCGTGCGCGGGGTGATGGCGGCGCGAAGTTGGTCTGGTGTCACCTTGAATTCCGTCACGTCGGAAGTCGGCAGAATGACCGGAGCGGCCGCCGCCAGCTTCACCATTTCGGGATAGCTCAGCCAGTAAGGCGAAGGAATGATGACTTCATCTCCCTCCTGGCAGGTGGCCAGGATGACGTTATAGCAGGAATGCTTTCCGCCCGAGGAGACGATGATTTGGTTCGCCTTGAAATCGAGGCCGTTCTCGCGCTTGAACTTGGCGGCGATGGCTTGGCGCAATTCGGGAATGCCACTGCTGGGGGTGTATTTGGTGAAGCCCTCGGCCAAAGCCTTGACGGCGGCGTCCTTGATATGTTGCGGGGTGTCAAAATCGGGTTCGCCGGCCCCGAAGCCGACCACGTCGAGTCCCTCGGCCTTCATTTGCTTCGCCTTGGAGTCGATTGCGAGTGTTAACGAGGGCGCGAGCGAGGCGGCGCGATGGGATATGCGATAGTTCATAGCCGTGGGGCGCAGAGCATGGGGAGCGGGCTTCAGCCCTGCAAGAGCTGAATTCGGGATATCGAACGCGCCGGAAAAGGGCGGTTTACTGCATGGGCCAGGCCAATTCGAGCGTCTGGCTGTCGCGCAAAACCTTGGCGCGGATCAAGTCGCCTCTCTTCTTGGTCCGGAGCAGTTCGCCGAGCACCTGGCCCTCGGATTTGCGGGCGGAGGCGCCCTCGACTTCCACCAGAATGTCTTCCTTGCGGAAGCCTGCTTTTTTCGCGGCGGCATGTTGACCGTATTCACCTGCGTGCTTGACGAGCAATGCCATGCGGTCCGGCGCGAGACCTCGAGTGCGGCGGGCGGCATCGTCCAAGTCTTCCAGGAAAAGTCCGCCGGAGGCGATGCCGCGCAATTGCCAGGTTCCCACCCGGCGGCCGATATCCGAATGCCGGCGCCATCCGTTGGGCAATTGCAGGTCGGTTTGCTTTCGTTGTCCCTCGCGCGTGTATTCCACCGTCAAGGGTCCGCTCTCGGCCATGCGATGCAGCACCCAGCTCAGGTCCGCGGAGGAAGCGAGGAGTTGACCGGCTGCCGTGAGAAGGGTGTCGCCAGGTTGGAGTCCAGCCCGGGCGGCCCAGGACCCGGGAGTTACCGAGGCCAGGGTGGCTGCGCGATCGGGGGTTAAACTGAGCCCGAGGGTTTCAGGCTGCGGCCATGGATAAATCCATTCGTCCGGAATGGCTTCGCCTTTTTTGTGGTAGGTGTCCCGCACCGCGTCGTTGATCTGATGGCAATGAACGCAGCTGGGCACGACTTTTCCATTCCAATCCAATTGCAGACCGTATTTGCCGCTCAACCCGGGGATTGCGAGAGTGGACTTGTAAGGAAAAGTGCCGCTCTGTTTTCCGGCCAGGCTCGCTTTGTTTTCGGGATACTGGCGATGAGCCTCCAGGATGGATTCCAAGGTGGCTTTGAACCCGGAGACGGTCTTATCGTGTTCATCCTTCTAATGAACCCAGGATCCGTAACGCCCATAGACGGTGCCGTCCCCGTTGAAGAACACCGCGGAGAAGGAGAGGTCGAAATCGACTTGGAAGAGGGAAAGGTCGAGATCGTTGGCGTTGATCACCCGGACGCAGACAAATTGATCGAGGAGGGGAGAGAGCCCCGGGTCGTTGAGGACGCTGGCGTCGATGCCCGCGCAAGCGAGGCAGGGGACGCAGCGAAGCACCACCAGAGCCGGTTTTCCGAGCTGTTTGGCTTCCGCGAGTCCCTGGCGGTAATGGTTGTAGATCCAGCGCTTGTCATTCTCCATGGCAGCGCGGTCTCGGCGCACCGCGCCTTCACGGTCCTTGACGGATTCGGCCGGGCTGGAAATCGGGAAGAGCGGTGATGAGGCGACCAGAAACGCGAGAAAAAAAGCGCGAGGCGAAGAACCGGGGTTCATGACCAGAGGGCATGCTTCTGGGCGCGGAGAATAGCAAGCTTGCGGTGGCGCGCCGTGCATGCACAGGTTGTCGGTGATGCGCGCGACAGCGCCGGGGCGCGGCGTTCACGCCGCTTCAAGACGTGTCTTCAAAGGGGCATGGAAGGTTCAACGGGCAAGGGTGCTGCCAGGGCGAAGGCATTCACCCAGGGCGGGCCATGGAACGGGAGGAGATCGCCGCGGCCGATGGGCGCGAGCGGAAGCGCCGTGAACGGCGCGCCCCGATAACTTGCGGATGCACCGGTGGCGCGGTTCGGAAGCGCTGGGCTCGTCTGCATCGGCTCAGGCCGAATCCGTCAGCGGCTGAACGCGGGCGTCAAACGCTTCGACAAAGTCCTCCAACATTTTGGCCTGTGCTGCGGGCGTGATCGGCATGTATTTCCCGGTCGAAGTGGCCAGGATCGTGCCCGCTTCATTCCGAATGTCACCCTGGGCCAGGAAGAGGCGTCCGCGTTTATCTTCGGTCAGCTCTCCCCGCGCTTGCAGCGCGACTTGAGGAGGAACGGGCTGGAGATAGCGAACCGACATTTCGGCGCAATACGCGAGGCGTCGCGTGCGCACCCCGCATGCCCACACCATGACTTCGTCCAAGATGGTGGCGAGGATGCCGCCGTGAACCACGTTTTGGAATCCGCAGTGGCTCGGCTGCAATTGAAATCGAGTCACGACCTGGACACCGTCGGTTTCAAAGTCCAGGCGAAGGCCGGAGGGATTGTGCAGTCCGCACACGAAACAGCCGCGGGTATGGGGAAGTCGAATCATAAACTTCAGGGGTGTCGGGGAGGCGGGAAGGCGAGCATGGATTTTCGCGGGCCTCCGGCAAGTTGAATGGGAGAGAAAATGCAGTTTCTTTGGACGAGCCGTCGAGTTGGGTTGATCTCAGGGGTTGGACACCCAGTGGACCAGCAACCGGGCCAGAGCGGAGGGGTCGGGTACTTCATGGTTGTGCCCGTCAGGTAGAACCCAGCCGAAACCCTGGCCCCAGGCGGGACCGTTAACCACACAGGCATCGGTGAGGGCGGACTTCATTTGGTGCGAGGCCTTGGCGAGGACTTCCTCGCGCGTGCCGTCCACTTCGAATTTCCAGCCCACCAGACGGGCGAGGGGAAACCAGCCCCGAAGCCGGGGCAAAATTTTGGGGGCGGGTTGCAGGGTGAGGACCAGGTTCCCCTGGCGGGTGGGAATCTTGCCGGCATTCACCCGAATGCCGTCCTGGTCTTCGACCTGAGCGACCGAGTAATCGCAGAGGGCGGCAGCGTGGAAGACCGCGACATCGCGGCGTGGGGTGGATTCCGCCGCCAAGGCTTGGGCCAGCGATTCATTCGTATCGAATCGGATCAGGCGCACGGCTTCGAGGGGGTCGGGTGCGACGGCGAGCTGGCCTTTCAGGCAGGTGACTTCGTGGCCTGCGAGGGCGAAGGCGTTCGCCAAAGTCACACCCAAACGGCCTGTGGAAAAATTCGTGATGCGCCGCACCCGGTCAATGGGCTCGAAGCTGGGCCCGCACGTGACCAATATCTTCATGAGCGGATGACGTTTCGGGTCCAATGGGGGAGGAGGGTTGGAATGATTGTGTCGGGCAAAAATTGACACTGCAACCGGCAAGCAGGCAAGTTTTCCGGCTTCGGCAGGCGAACCCGGTGTTCGCCGCGATGGCATGCGAGTTTTTGGACAACCTTCGGAATTGGATGCGGGTGGGCGCGAGGTGTGCGCGGCCATCGGCATGTTCGACGGGGTTCATCGTGGCCATCAAGCGGTGTTGCAAGCCGCGAGGGATTTGGCCCGGTCCGGTGACGGACTGGCGGTGGTGGTCACCTTCGACCCACACCCGCGGCGAGTTCTGACACCGGAGCAAAGTCCGGCGCTCCTGCAATCGATTCCCCAAAAGCTCTCGGTCCTGGAGTCGTTGGGGATGGATGCCGTTTGGCTGATTTCGTTCGACTTGGCCTTCAGCCGCATTGAGGGATTGGATTTCCTCAACATCATGAAATCGGGATTTGGGAGGTTGAGGGCGGTTTTTTTAGGTTCGGATTTTCATTTTGGACACAAGCGTTCGGGCAATGCCACCGTGCTGGAGCGTTGGGGGGCCAGGGAAGGGGTTGAGGCATGCGCAGTGGCCTCCGTGTCCTGCGCAGGAGGGACGGTGAGCAGCACGCGGGTGAGGGAAGCCGTCTCGGGGGGGCAATTGGACGGGGCGGCGGCGATGCTGGGGCGTCCGTTCGAACTTGCGGGTTGGGTGCGCCGGGGGGATCAGGTCGGGCGCAAGCTCGGTTTCCCGACGGCCAATCTGGAGATTGAGGGAAGGGTGCATCCACCGCGGGGAGTTTACGCGGCCCGCTGCCGGCATGAAGGACGATGGCTCGGCGCGGCGGTGAACATCGGGTTGCGGCCCACGCTGACCGTGCCGACGCCGCACTTGCAGATTGAGGCTCACCTTCTGGACTGGGAAGGGGACTGCTATGAGAAGGAACTTCGGTTGGAATTCCTGAAAAGAATTCGGGACGAACAACGATTTGAAAGCACTGAGGAACTCCGGCGGCAAATCGCGTCGGACATCGAAGCCGTCCGGCGCTTGGTGTAATTTCGCAATGGCTGACAGAACGACGGGTTCCTTGCGAAAACGGCTGGCCGATGAGGAGCAACTTTACGATTAGGTGCTTCATGTCTGTTTGTCCCTCCAACTGACAAACCAGCCGCCCAGGCCAATCAGACCGACTGCGCAGCCCACGACCTGGACGAACAGCTTCGTATCGCTGTGCTGAATGTGAGAGCTACCAACGATGAGAATGGCGGCAGCAAGAACGACGATTGAGGCGCTGATGGCTTTCATACTGATTTCGCAGAACGTAAAGCTGACCGATGACGAGGAGCGCGCCAAGGGCGTGTGCCTTGGAACATGCGGCTGACCGCGCTCCTCGTCATTCGGTCCAGCGACTTGTTCGCCAATCCTCTCATGCGATCTCGAAGTAGTCAGAATCGAGCTTCTTCACCTCGTAGGTAGAAACGGACGTAACGCCAACACCGAAATCAATCATGAGGCGAGCCATGGTCTGCCCGTCGATCAGGATGATCTTCTTGTCGATCCGGGAAACGTAATCCTCGGCGTCACGGGAGAAATCCGACGTGGTGATAAAGATGCCCTTCTTGGCCCGCTGACCGTCCAAAGCACCAGCAAACTTCTGAATCTCGGGCCGTCCGATTGTCGCGTCCCACCGCTTCGCCTGGATGTAAATGATGTCCAAGCCAAGCCGATCCTCCTTAATGATCCCGTCGATGCCTTCGTCTCCACGCCGACCGATAGCCTGTCCTGCATCCTTTCGCGACCCGCCGTACCCCATCTTAACGATCAGATCGACCACGACCTCCTCAAACAGTGCTGGCTCTGATACTTTGATGGTCGAAAGGATCTCCGCCGCTAATTCTGATCTCAATCTGTCGTACGCGGACTCAAGTGCCTCGTGCGGCGTCTTGCCTACATCACCGGGAGCCACGCTAGACCCGTCAGTAGGCAATTCCTCCTTTTCGTGCCGAAGAGACTTGAACTCGAAGAACTCGGGAAAACGCTCCAAGAAATCGACGTCAATCGCGCCAGGCTTCTCGGCTATGACGGAGCAACCACGCTCCGTAATGGCGAGATAGCCGCGACGTGGCGATGCAAGTAGCCCCGCCTTCTTCATGTACGTCCGCGCCCAGCTAACCCGATTCTGAAATACCGTCTGCTGACCACTCCGCAAATACTCGTTCTTCTCCGCGTCTGTGAGCCGGAACTCACCCGCGAGCGCTGCTACCGCCTCCTTGAGCGGATGCTCTTTACCGTCCGCCGCAAAGCGCAGGAGTGGCAACATGCAAGCCTGATAGTCTGGTATGGGCATATGGCTTATGGCGAACAGTTCTGTGAGCCGCTAAAAGGCGGTACTATTGGAGATTGGAGGGGGGGCAGATGTCGGACTCTTCTTGCCCCTTGAATGATTGATATGCAAGCATTTGCACATGCTTTTGCCAAGGAAAAAGCAGAAAACAGACACCGCTCGTTCACAGTTTCACCCAGTGGAGCCCTCTTCCTTCCGAATCCCAATCTCCGGCTGCGTGAGCAACTGCGCGAAGTCATGCGATTTCATCAATACGCGCTGCGTATTGAAGATACCTACTGGTTCCGGATTCGCCGGTTCATCTTATTCCATAACAAGCAGCATCCCAAGAAAATGGGGCCTGCCGAGGCGCATTTGTTCCTCACTCATCTGGCCGCCCGCGAAAACGTTGCCGCTTCCACCCAGAACGCGTGCTGGCCGTGCTCACGGAGGAACTTGACCTGCCGGGGTTGAGCCATGCGAGTTGCAGGCTCCGAAGAGGCTCACCAATCCGAGCGCAACCCCGTTGGGGTTGGGATCGGTGGGAGGCCTTGTTCCCCGGGGTAGCCCAGCCTTCGCGGGCCAACCCCGGGCTGGAGGACAGAACGCAGTTGGCGTTCCCGCCTGGCCCCGAACTTCGCAGCTCAGTGACGAGTCGTCCAGCACGCCCGCCACAAAGAATCGAAACCGAGAGCTCTGCCCCCAGCGAACCTCTCGGCCCAACCACGTCGTTAAGCTGTCCACGATGAGGCGCCGTGAACGGCGCGGTCCGGATATGGCGGTCTCACACCTGGGGGAATTGCGCGGCAACCCGAGATCTCTGTCCCAGGGAACTTCTCCCCTCGACGTTTTCTTTGCGTCCTTCGCGTCCTTTGCGTGAGGA
>VHDF01000065.1 GCA_016871495.1 Verrucomicrobiota bacterium
TGAGCGATACGCCGAATCGGCGGCGCGGTCACGGAAGCTCCTTCTTCAACCTGAGGCACAGGATGTTCTGGAGGAGCCGAAGAGCCCGAGGCCCTGGCAAAAGAATGCCTTGGACTCCCTGACCCAGCTACGCAGTGATCGACGAGGTTCATCACGCTGAGTCCCCGAGCTATCGTAAAGTCCTGGCCAGGTTGCAGGCCGGATTCACGATCGGGTTGACCGCGACTCCGGAACGCACGGACGGGGTTGATGTGGCCAGCCTGTTTGATGACGTTTTGGCTTGGCAGGCGACCATTGGGGACGGCATCGAAGAGGGATCTCTAGTGCCGTTCCACTACCTGGGGCTGAAAGACGACATCGATTTTCAACAGATTCCTTGGAGAAATGGCCGCTTCGATCTGAACACCCTCGAGGAGAAGGTGGAAAACAGTCAGAGGATGGAGCGGTTGTGGAAGGCGTGGAAGGAGGAGTCGGGATCTCGGACCCTGGTCTTTTGCTGTTCTAGGCGGCACGCATTGTTCAGCCGCGACTGGCTGGTGCGCCACGGGGTTCGCGCAGCCGCGGTGTTTTCGGGCGAAGGCGGTGATCCTCGTGGCAAGAGCCTGGCGGATCTCATCAACGGTAAGTTGGAGGCGCTTTGCGTGGTCGATTTATTTAATGAGGGTCTCGACGTGCCGAGGGTGGATCGCGTGGTCATGCTCCGCCCTACGGAATCGAAGATTCTGTTCCTTCAGCAGCTCGGGCGCGGCCTTCGTTCCGCCGACGGGAAGTCGCGGTTGACGGTCATTGACTTTGTCGGCAACCACCGGGTTTTCACCAGCCGAATACTGCACCTCTTGTCGCTTGGAGGAAAGACTTGCACTTGGGCAGACCTGGAAGCATGGGTCAAGGGAAGACCGGCGCAACTTCCTCCGGGTTGCCTGCTTGATGTCGAGTTGGAAGCCCGGGATGTCCTCCAGAAATTCTTGCCGACTGGCGGCAGCGCGGCAGTTGAGGCCTACAGGGCAATGCGGGATGAGCTCCAGCGCCGCCCGACCATGGCGGAACTCTTTCACCGGGGCTATCTCCCATCGACAATCCGGGCGCGGCATGGCACGTGGTTTGGCTTTGTTGCTACCGAGGGTGACTTGTCCCCGCACGAACAGGAGGTCGCAGCGTCTTTCCGAGACTGGCTGGAGATGCTTGAGGTCACCGCGTTGAACAAATCGTACAAAATGGTGGTCCTCCGAGTTCTCCTCGACAATGACGCATTTGGGGAGGGGATGCCGATCGAGCCTCTGGCGATCGCCTGCCGTGAATTCCTTCTCTCCCATCCAGCACTGCGAAATGACCTTCCGCCGACTAAGCAATTCCCGAATCACGCCACCGCTTCAGTTGAACAGTGGTCAGCTTGGTGGCTGGAATGGCCTTTGAGCCGCTGGATGGATAGTCAAGGCGGTCGACGTTGGTTCAGGCAGAAGGGAGGCAGGTTCGAGGCCGCATTCAGTTGCCCGAAGGAAGCCCAGGCGGACTTCGAATCGCTGACAAGCGAATTGGTGGAGTATCGGTTGGCTCAGTACACCAAAGCCCGACTCGAGAAACCCAAGCGCGGATCGACAACGAGTTTCACGGCCAAAGTAACCCATGCCAGTGGGCGTCCCATCCTGATGCTGCCCTCGGTCGAGCAAATGCCGGGTCGTCCGTTTGGGCCTATCGAGGTGAAGGTGCCTGACGGCTCCACGTGGGTGTTTCGCATGGTCCGAATTGCCTGCAACGTGGCTGGACCGAAAGGGATGGATGCCAACAGACTGGGAGAACTTATGCGTAGCTGGTTCGGCCCAGACGCAGGCATGCCGGGCACCGGATTCAAGGTCGTTTTCCAGCAATCCGCAGAAGGGTGGTCGGTAGCACCCGACACGGCACCCTCAGGGGGCGAGCGTTTCACGCCGACAGCCCTGGCAGACCAGGTCCCAGCGAACGTGATTCAGCTGATTCAGTCGCCGGAGATGGCGGATCGATTCACGCGCTTCGTGCCCGTTTACACACTTGAGGCGGCTGCGGGGCTCTGGGGCCCTGAAACCGAGCCCGAGGAAGCCGGTTGGACGGATGTTTCGAGGTTCAACCCCCGACAGGGGATGTTCGTGGCGAGGGTGCGCGGCCATTCCATGGAGCCGAGAATTCCCGACGGCTCCTGGTGCCTATTCCGCAAATGCCCGCCGGGTTCCCGTGAAGGAAAGATAGTACTCGTCCAGTTCAACGCAATGGGAGATGTGGAGACCGGCGGTCGCTACACGGTCAAGATGTACCACTCGGAAAAGACCGTGACAGAGGATTCCTGGGCCCATCAGCGGATACAACTGTTGCCGTTGAATCCCGAGTACAGCCCGATCGAGGTCGATCCACAAGAAGCCGAACAGATGATTGTGGTGGGGGAGTTCGTTGGTGTGCTGTAGCGCGGCTGGCGATTCCAGGTAGTCGCGGATTCTCTGGAGGGTGCCGTCCTGGTGGGTGATGAGGGAACGTAGTGACTGCGTTCTAGCTTGAGCCCTCCGGCTAGTCTGACTCGTCTCTCCAGCGATCTATGTGGAGATGTTCAGGTCTGATCGCTCTGCAATGGTGATCGCCCTGACAGACTCTGACTGTCGGCGACCAAGGAGAGCGGGCAGGGGCCTCACCCATGCCTATGTCTAGAAGGACAGCCCCGACTGGTCGCCCGTGCGCTGGTTCTTCGACTTCTTCTCGGCGTCGGGAAACTCGTAGAACGTACCAGCGTTTTCGTGTTGAGCCCGACGCGCCAAGCTGCCTGCGGCGTGCGGCGCATCAGGCGCCGCACGAAAACGTCCGGGAGGTCCTGAGGGTCATCTCAGGCGGTCTCAGTTTCCGTGCAGCGGCTGTGCTGTCTTGGGGAGCTCATCGGAACAACCATTCACCGCGGAGTGTGTCTATGTTATCTGAACAATCGCTAACAACCTACTGCGCTCGATTCCCGTTTACGCCGGCGGGGCTGGCCTACCTCTCCAACGCCCGATTCTCAGGCCCTTCACGCCGGGTGAGAGGAGGCGGGGGAAACGTCACAGTCCGGTTCCCTTCGAAGAAGATGGACCGAGTCGTCGAATGCGAAAGCCATCGGGTGGAACTGTCGTTCGTGTATTCGCTGGAACGCGACCCTGCGGTTCTCGACTACTACCCCCAGCCTCCGCCAATCACGCTCCGTTGGACGGCGTCGACGGGCCGCGAGACCGGCATCGTGCACACGCCGGATTTCATCGTGTTCCGAGAGGACGGATGCGGCTGGGTGGAGTGCAAACCTCAAGATAAACTCGAACAGCTAATCCTGACCGCGCCGGACAGGTTTCAGCGCGACGAAGCGGGCCGGTGGCGGTGCGGTCCAGGTGAGCGCGTCGCCGGGGAGTACCGCTTCCTCTACAGGGTCTGGAGCACGGCAGATCTGAGCCCAACCTCGTTGCGGAACTTGCGGTTTCTTCAGGACTACTTCGCCCCGGAGTACCCGGAGATCCCCCTGAAAGCGCGGTTCCAGATTGTTGAGGCCGTGAAACGGCAGCCCGGCCTTTCGGTGGTTGATCTGGTGAGCCGCCTCTCGGATGCTGGCTACGACGAAGTCTATCGCCTAATCGCCATTGGGGACATCTACGCCGATCTTGAGACAGGTCTCCTGGCGAAGCCCTCCGACGTCAGCGTTTTCTCCGATGCAACCAGCGCACGGGCATACGCGCTGGTTCTCTCCGATCACGCTCAACTGCCAGTGCGCTGCCTGTCGCATCAACTCAGGACCAATGTCGCCATGGGACAGTTCGAACGAAAACTGCCAGTCCACGCCGTTGGGCCTGATGCGACCTCGCTCAGCCCTGAGGCGAGGGAGATCCTCACAGCATCGACCGAAGCCGAGCTCTCGGTCGCCAACCGCCGAATGGAAGTGCTCCGTTGCGTGCCCGCGCCCCAGACGGCGGGCGTCACCACACGAACTCTGGATCGATGGCGAGAACAATATCGCCACGCTGAGCTGCAATACGGTTGTGGCTACCTTGGTTTGCTGTCCCGCTACAGGTACGCCGGCAACCGGCAGCCGCGCTATCCAAGGGATGTGTATTCAATCGCTGATCAAGTGATCGAAAGCGAATACGGCTCCGGACGTATCAGCACCAAGCGGTTGCTGCATGGGCACTTCGTCACTCAGTGCCGTGCCCGAGGCTTCACGCCGCCGAGTTATGGCTGGCTGGCGGATCGAGTCGATGCGTGGCTGTCGCGGCCAATGGATCAGGAAGCACACAACGGTGGCTTATCCCTGAAGCCCGGAGTTCCTCCGCCGGAAGTCCATGGCGATCGGCCCTGGGAAGTGACGCACATCGACCACCATCAATGCAGCATCGTCCTGATCTGCGAGGAAACCGGAGCCGTCCTGGGCAAGCCATGGCTGTCGCTGCTGCTGGATGCCTGCAGCCGGAAGGTGTTGGCATTTCACCTCTCGTTTGAGAAGCCCAGCTATCGAAGCTGCATGATGCTCTTTCGGGACTGCGTCCGTCGCCACAACCGCCTGCCGGAATCCGCCATGGTGGATGGAGCCCGGGAATTCAGGTCCGTGTTCTTTGAATCGCTGGCGGCCGTCTACTCGGTCATCCGCCAACGCGAGGGAGATGGAATCGTGTAACCTGCTATGTGGATAGGCATACGCACTCGGTGCAACACCGACGGGAGCGATGGGGCTGTTGAAGAACCAAGATCCTTATTATGAATGCCTTATGGCCCGAGCCTGCCAGTTGAACACTATATTGTCCGGTTAAGGACTTTATTGTTCAGTTCAGAACTATTTTGTCCGACTACAATACCGTCGGCAAGGGCGGTGGAAGAGATTACTCCACCGTGACGCTTTTGGCGAGATTGCGGGGCTTGTCCACATCGCAACCGCGGGCCACGGCGATATGGTAGGCCAGCAGTTGGAGCGGGGTGGCAGCGAGGACCGGGAAGAGGGGTTCGATCGTGTTCGGGATCAGGATGACATCGTCCACGTGTTTGCGGATTTCTTCGTTGCCTTCGGTGGCGATGGCGATGATGGGGCCTTTGCGGGCCTTGATTTCTTGAAGGTTTCCGAACGTTTTTTCGTACAATCCGTCGGAGGGAATGAGGAAGACGGTAGGCGTTTTTTCGTCGATCATGGCGATCGGGCCGTGCTTCATTTCGGCGGCGGGGTAGCCCTCGGCGTGGATGTAAGAGATTTCCTTGAGTTTGAGTGCTCCTTCGAGAGCCACGGGGAAACAATATTGGCGGCCCAGGAAAAAAATAAGTCCTCGGCGCCGGCGTATTTTTGGGCCAGCGTCCGGATGGCGTCGTTTTGGCGGAGGATGGACTCCACCTGACCGGGCAGGGCTTCCAGGGCGTTGAGGATCATGTTGCCCCGTCGGGATGAAAGCATGCGGATGCGTCCCATCAGAAGGGCGAGCAGTGTCAGGACCACAACCTGCGAGGTGAAGGCCTTGGTGGAGGCGACTCCGATCTCGGGTCCCGCATGCAAATAGACGCCTCCGTCGGCTTCGCGGGCGATGGTGCTCCCCACCACATTGCAGATGGCGATGACGCGGTGGCCGCGGCGCTTCGATTCACGCAATCCGGCCAAGGTATCCGCGGTTTCGCCGGATTGAGTCAAAGCGATCACCAAGGTGTTTTTCTCGATGGGAGCGTTCCGATAACGGAATTCACTGGCGTACTCGATTTCGACCGGGACGTGGGCGAACTCCTCGAACAAGTATTCGCCGACGAGGCCGGCGTGCCAACTGGTGCCGCAGGCGGCGATGACGATTTGGTCGATCGAGCGCAGTTCGGCCATGGTCATGTTGAGCCCGCCAAACTTGGCGGTGGCCTCGTCGCGGTCCAGGCGTCCACGCATGGCGTTGAGCAGGGTGCGGGGTTGCTCGAAGATTTCCTTGAGCATGTAATGGGCGAAGGCGCCCTTTTCGCTCTCCTCCGCGGAAAACTCGATCTTGCTGATCTTGAGGTGGGTGGTGTTTTCGTCGAGGGTGGTGACCTTGAAAGTGTCGGAGTTCAACACCGCCACATTGTAGTCGTTGAGGTAGACGACTTGGCGGGTATGGGCGACGATGGCGTTGGCGTCGCTGGCCAGGAAGTGTTCCCCGTCTCCGACGCCGATAATCAGCGGCGAACCGCGCCGCGCCCCGACGACCAAGCCCGGGAAGTCGGTGCACATCACCCCGATGCCGTAAGTTCCGACGACTTCTCGGAGAGCCGCGATGACGGCTCGGGCCAACGGGTGGGTCTCCTCGGAGGCCAGCCCGTTTCCGGCCGGGCTTGACGCCTGCTGTTTGGCGTAATGTTCGCCGATCAGATGGGCCAGAACCTCGGTATCCGTCAGAGACTTGAAGTGGCTGCCTGCGGCTTCCAGACGGGATTTGATCCGGTCATAATTCTCAATCACCCCGTTGTGAACGACGGCGATTCGGCCCGACTGGTCAAAGTGCGGGTGGGAGTTCTCGTCCGTGGGCGGACCGTGGGTAGCCCATCGGGTGTGTCCGAGGCCGACGTTGCCTTTGAGGGGGGATTGTTGGAGCAGGATCGCGAGTCCCTCGTCAATTTTGCCTTTCTTCTTCCGGGATTGAATCCCCTGGGGATCCATCACGGCCAAGCCGACGCTGTCGTAGCCGCGATATTCCAATCGCCGGAGGCCTTCCAAGATGATCGGGGAGGCCCGGCGTTTACCGATGTAACCTACGATTCAACACATAGTTTGATTGAGAGCGGCGGCGAGAGGCGGCGCCGGGTCGGACGGAGCTTGTTTGGGCGGATCCCCTGACAGGAGCCGCTGGCCCGAAGGGCACGCGGAAGGCTCATGCGTCCGGCTCGAAGCCCGAAGCGGCTTGCGACCTCACGGGTTTTCACGCTATAGCAAGGGCACACGGTATCACAAGTTATGAACCCTATGACGAAAGACCCTCGGCGGATCTCGATCAATACGCGCGGTGCTCTGTCCGTCATCATGGGCGGAGGTCAGGGCACCCGGTTGTTTCCGCTCACGCAGGAACGCTCCAAGCCGGCGGTGCCGCTGGCGGGCAAGTACCGGCTCGTCGATATCCCCATTTCCAATTGCATCAATTCCGGGCTGGAGCGGATCTATATTCTGACCCAGTTCAATTCTGCATCTCTCCATCGGCATATTTCTCAATCTTATAAGTTTGACCACTTTTCGGGGGGGTTCGTGGAGATTCTGGCCGCGGAACAGACCTTCTCGAGCACGTCCTGGTATCAGGGCACGGCGGACGCCGTGCGGAAGAACCTGTCGCATTTTTTGAATCAGGGATTCGATCATGTGTTGATCCTCAGCGGCGACCAGCTTTACCGCATGGATTTCCGCAAGATTCTGCTTCAGCACATCGAGTCCTGCGCGGAGGTCACCATTGCGACACTGCCCGTGACGCGTTCCGCCGCATCCTCCCTGGGCATCATGCAAGTCGATGGAGAGCGGCGGATTACCCGATTTGTGGAGAAACCCAAGGAGGAGGAGGTGTTGACCGCGTTGCAACTGGAGAAGTCGTCCTACGGACGGTTCGGCATCGAAGGGGATGATCCCTTCTATCTGGCATCCATGGGCATCTACGTGTTCAACCGGGATGTGTTGTTGAAGTTGCTCGACAACAGCCATACGGACTTTGGCAAGCACATCATTCCGGGCGCGATTCAAACGCACCGCGTTTTTTCCTATATTTTTCAGGGTTACTGGGAGGACATCGGGACCATCCGCAGTTTTTTCGAGGCCAGCCTGGATGTGGCGTCGGAGCTGCCGCGCTTCAATTTTTTCGACATGAGCGCCCCGATCTTCAGCCGCCCACGGTATCTTCCGGGCTCGAAAGTCAACGGCGCCGCGATCGACCACGCCGTCATCTGCGACGGGTGCATTATCAATCGCGCCCGCATCGTGAATTGCGTGGTGGGCATCCGCACCATTGTCGGGGAAGGCTGCTTTCTGAACCGTGTGGTGCTCATGGGAGCGGATTTTTACGAGTCCCAGGAGTCCCTGGCGGAATGCCAGGCCCAGGGGATCCCACCCATTGGCGTGGGGCGGAACTGCCGCATTGAGAACGCGATCATCGACAAGAATGCGCGCATCGGCGACGACTGCGTCATCAGTCCCGCCGGCAAGCCCGAGAACTTCGATCATCCCCTCTACTGCATCCGGGACGGGGTGGTGATCATTCCGAAGGGCGGCGCCATCCCGCATCGCACGGTGCTCTAGCCCGCGCCAACGGTCCGGCGTCCGGGCGGCGAAGGCCAAGAGTCATGGGCGAACCTAACGTCACGTCCAATTCCTCCGTGACCTCGCGGGTCTCCCTGACCTCTCCGGTGTCCAGCTTGCCCGGATGGGGACGTCAGAGGTCCGAGTCGCTGACTCGACTGAAGATTCACACCGTCGCGGATCTGCTTCATCATCGTCCGCGCCGCTACGAGGACCGCCGGGCGTACGCTCGCATCGCGGATTTGGAGGCGGGGCAATCCGTGACCGTGCAAGCGACGGTGGAGGTTTGCGGCGTCAAATACGCCCGTCAGAGAACCAAGTCCGTGTTCGAGCTTATTGCCGACGATGGTTCGGCGCGGCTGCATTGCCGGTGGTGGAACATGCCTTTTCTGGAGCGCTATTTCCGGCCCGGAGAAACGCTGTTCATCCATGGACAGGTGCGATCGCTTCGTCCTCGGACGATGGATCACCCGGAAACCGAGAGAGTGGAGGAAGGTGAGGAATCGATTCATTTACGGCGGATCGTTCCGATTTACCCCTTGACCGAGGGGTTGGCGCAAAGGCCCTTGCGGCGAAGCATTGCCAGTCTGCTGGCTCAGTTGGGGGGGGACTGGCACGATCCCTGGCAGGGCCTGGTGCCGGTCGAGTTTCCCTCTTACTCGGACGCCTTGCGCTGGATTCATTTTCCGGAGGAGTGGGCGGACATCGAGCGGGCCCGGCAGCGGCTGGCGCTCCATGAATGGCTGGATTTGCAGAGTGAGATTGCCCGGCGGCGAGCGCGGTTGGCCGAGCGTTTCCAGGGGAATACGCTGGTGTCGGACAACCGCTGGATCCGTCCGTTCTTGAAGGAGCTGGGGTTCAAGTTGACGGGCGAACAGGCGGGAGTGTTGAGGGAGATTCGAGCGGATTTGAATTCCACCACTCCGATGCGGCGTTTGCTTCAAGGCGATGTCGGGGCGGGGAAGACGGTGGTCGCGGCCTGCGCGATGCTCATGGCGCTTGAAGCGGGCTCCAATGCCGTGTTGATGGCGCCCACCGAGATTCTCGCGCAACAACACGCCTCGCTTTTCCAGCGGTGGTTCGCGCGTTTGGGCCTTGAGGTCGTTCTCTGCACCTCCTCTCATCCTGTTCGTTTGGCGGAGTCCCATGGCGCCGTGCCCCGGTTGACGATTGGAACTCACGCTCTGATCGAGGAGAAGACCGTGCTCGATCGGCTGGGGCTGGTTGTGATCGACGAACAGCACCGGTTTGGAGTCGCGCAACGCGAGGCTCTGTTGCGAAAAGGGGATTGCCCGCATCTTCTGGTCATGACCGCCACGCCGATTCCGCGCACCCTGGCGCTCTCGATGTTCGGGGATCTGGATGTTTCAATCCTGCGAGGTCGTCCCCCCGGGCGGGGACGGATCCGCACTTTCTTGCGGCGGTGCGAGGAGTTGGAAAAGGTTTGGAACTTCGTGAAGACACGCTTGGCGGCGGGGGAACGCGCTTATGTGATTTATCCGTTGATCGAGAACTCGGAGGAAACGGAGGCTGCATCCGTCACACAGCATGCTGCGGAGTTGGCGGAGCACGTGTCGCCCTTCCGGGTTGGAGTCATGCATGGCCGGCTGCGTCCGGATGACAAGCTTTCCGTCATGGCTCAATTCACGGGGGGCATCGTTCAGGTGCTGGCTTCCACTTCGGTTGTCGAGGTGGGGGTGGACGTTCCTGAGGCGACGGTCATGGTGATCATGGACGCGGACCGATTCGGACTGGCCCAACTGCATCAGATGCGTGGGCGGGTGGGCCGGGGCCGGAGGGACAGTTACTGTGTGCTGGCGAGCGCTTCGGAGGATCCCGAGGTGTTGAAACGATTGCAGGTTCTGGTGGAAAGCAGTGACGGTTTTCACTTGGCGGAGGCAGACTTGAAGCTTCGCGGGGCAGGGGAGTTTCTGGGGCGCGCCCAAAGCGGCGTCCCGCCGTTCAAGTTTGCGCAATTGGAAACCGATTGGGAACTGGCGCAGCGCGCCAGAGAGCTCGTCGCCGCCCACTCCTTGAAGCCGGCCAGCGGACTTCAGGCCTGTCCGACAAAGGCTGGCGGTGCCCCCCCGGCGTGAGGCATGATGCACGGCATGAAGATGAAGCACCATGCGGGGGTTCGCGGGAAAGGTTTCGTGGCGAGCGGGCGAGAAACCTTGGTGCTCGCTGCGGCTCTGGGGCGGCAGGTTTTGAGGGTCGTGGTGATCGTGCTCTGCGCGGGATGGACCGGCTGCGGAAAGAAGGCGGCCAGCTCATCGGCCCAGACCAACACCGTGGATCAGGCGGGGAATCCCTTGACGGCCCCGGTCGATTATCTCGGGGCGGTGAACAAGGCGCAACAATCGGCGCAAAAGACGGTTGATACCGCCGCGTTGAGCCAGGCTTGGCAGCAATTCGTGGCTGCCGAGGGGCGCCGGCCCCAATCGTTGCAGGAGTTGGTTACGGAAGGTTACCTGGGTCGCGTGCCGGAACCGCCCCGAGGAACCCGATTCGCGATCGATCCACAGACGGGCGCCATCAAGGTCGTGCCGGTGAATCCTGCCCCTCCCTCTCAGCCGGTCCGTTGAGCGCCGGGACGGGCGGGCGTTCCGGGGCCTCGGCCCCCACACTGACCGCGCGGTGACCCGGTGCGTCCGCGAGTTGTCGGCGATGCGCACGGGCGTTCACGCCGCTTCAGGCTGACGTGGAGCGGGGGTGCCGGACCCAAGGGATATGTTTGGTGGCGCCAGCGAAGCAACCTTCCCCGAGGCGGGCCACGCGGGTGGAAAAGCCAGGTGCAGCTGAGTTTGCGGCGCTGAAGCGCCATCAACGGGGAGCTCCGAACCACCCCTGGCCGTTGCGCCGCAGTTGAGTGATGCTGTTTTTCGGCGGATTCGCGCGGTGAAGGATCACCCTCCGATCCAGGCGAAGTGGTCTTCGGAGAGGCGGGCGAGCGTAAGCGCGGTTCCGTCCATGGTGTCCGCGTCAGTGTCGGTGACGATCTGGTAAAAAGTGTGTCCCTCCGCGTCGCGGTACAATGTTTTGAGGAAAATGAAAGGCGCCATTTCCGCCAGGGCCAGCGCGGCGAATGGAGTTCGGATGGACCAGTGAGCACTTTGAGCTTCCCAGCGGAGGTCCCAGACGTTGAGGCGTTGCACGAAGTCGGACGATTGGCCCATGTCGCCGGCCAGTCGGATCAGTCCGTTGTGGGCGAGCACGTCCTGGCGAACCTCTTCCGCCACGGGAACCGCGACGAGGTCCATCAGTTCGGAGATGCTGCCCAGTCGCAAGCTGCGCAGGGTGGTGGAACGGGCGACGGGATCCGCGAGCCAGACGAGCGCGGGTGGCATTTGCGCTGCGATGAGAGCAATGCCTTGATCCAGGATTGCCTGCTGGCGTTCCTCTTCTCCCAGGTTATCCCAGCCTTCGACCTCATGCGCGAGCAAGCCTTTGATGAGGTGCCAAACCTCCGCGAAGAGGACATGGCGATCCTTGAGCTGGGTTTCGACCAACGGCAGGCCTTCCTCCAGATGCGGGTAAGCCTTCCACACATCGCGAATTTGGGAGTCGCGAAACAAGTAGAGCTCCGGCGCGCGCAACAAGAATTCGGCGGTTTCGTCCGGAATCCGAAGGCGGGAACTGCCGGTGGTGATTTCGAAGAGTGCGACCCCGGCGGC
Source organism: Verrucomicrobiota bacterium (assembly GCA_016871495.1). Classification (NCBI taxonomy): domain Bacteria; kingdom Pseudomonadati; phylum Verrucomicrobiota; species Verrucomicrobiota bacterium. The sequence continues at coordinate 11,911 of VHDF01000065.1, forward strand.
GAAGATATCCGAAGTGGAGTTCAACGGAATGCCGGTTTCAATATTCGCCGTGTCAATGACAAGCTCCGAGTAGTCCGGCGTGGCCGAATACACATACTGATCCGTGGCCTCGGTTTGGCGGGGAATCCAAAAAGCGCCGAGATCCACAAATTTGATGCGCCGGTCGTGCAACCGGATGACGTTGTCCGGTTTGAAGTCGATCAGGACGATGCCATGCCGATGAAACTGGGTCATGATGGCGAGCGCCTCGTGGATGGCTTCCCGGAAATGTTCGGTCCAATCCTGCGCGGCGCTGCCCGAGGCGGCGCTTTGGGACCATTCCACCAGGTTTTGGCCCTGGAGGAACTCCATGGCGATCCAGGCGCACTTGTTGGCGTAGTCGATGTCCGCGCCATAAAAGGAGGGAATGCACCGCTTGAGGCTTTCGACACGATTAATGGCTTCGAAATTCTCCTTCTCGAGATTGAAGCCGACATAGGGTCCGTAGCTCACTTCGTCGGGTTTGCCGCAATCCAGATCGAACATTTTGACCACGACGTCGGGCCGGTCGGTTCGGTAGACGGAAGTTTCGCTGTGCAGCGAAATCAGTTTCGCAAGCCTGACTTTGCCGACGCCCAAAAGGTCGATGGCTTTGCCGTTGAACTTGCCTGGATCGGTCAGGAGGGAGGGGGAGCTGGGCATAACGTTGGTTCTCGCCCTTTCGCGCCAGCCGGACTCGCGTTGCGATGTCCGGCGCACGGAAAGATGGCAAGGGAGGCCGGACAAGTCGTAAACTTCAGCGTCTCCAAGGTCGAGACGGAAAATCCAAAATGAAAATTCATTCCATTCGATGCGCGGGCTTGCGGGGCGCCACTCCCGAAGGCGGCTGGAGTCAAGAACTCAAGCCGGAGGACTGCGTTCACACCCTGGTCGGGATTCGGACGGAAGACGGGCTGACCGGATGGGGAAGCGTCTTCACCAGCGAGGCCCTGGTCCGGGGATCTCTGGCGATTCTGGAGCCGTTGCTGCTCGGTGAGTCCGCGTTGGAACCAGAACGGCTCTCCGAGAAGCTGCATCAAAACACGTTTTGGCAGGGGCGAGGTGGAGCCATCACCCACGCCATTAGCGGCGTCGATATCGCCTTATGGGACCTGTTCGGGCAAGCCACGGGCCAGCCGGTGGGACGATTGCTGGGGGGGCGTTATCGAGAGCGGGTTCGGCCCTACGCCTCGATTCTGATGGAGAAACCCGCCCCCCTGGCGGATCGGCTGCTCGCGATCAAGGCGCAGGGATTCCGCGCCTTCAAGATTGGCTGGGGGCCTTTTGGACGCGTCAGCCGGGCGATGGACGAGGCGATCGTGCGCGCCGCCCGCGAAGCTGTCGGGCCCGAGTGCCGTCTCATGGTCGATGCCGGAGGCAGCGATGCGCACTGGGGCCAGGGTTATTCGTGGGCACTGCGCGCCTCGGAGATGCTCGCAGACTACGAGGTGGATTGGTTTGAGGAAGCGCTGGCGCCCGACGCGCTGGAGGATTATCGGCGGCTTCGTGAACACAGCCGTGTGCCCATTGCCGGCGGAGAAGTCCTGACTCGCAGGCAGTCCTTTCAGCCCTGGCTCGAGGCGGGCGCGTTCGACATCGTCCAGCCGGATGTGACCAAAGTGGGAGGGATCAGCGAGGAGAGACGCATCGCGTGGATGGCCCAGGACCACGGCGTCCGGTTCATTCCGCACGGATGGAACACCGCCGTGGGGCTGGCGGCTGATTTGCAACTGGCCTCGGCGTTTCCCCACACCGACTTGGTGGAGTATCTCAACGGCTCCCCGTTCATTGACGAAATCGTGGCGGAACCCTGGCGATTGGATGGAGACGGCATGCTTCCGATTCCAAGTTCACCGGGTCTTGGCCTGCGTCTGAATCCGGAAGCGGTGGCCCGGTACACCGGTGGAGCCAAGTGGTTCTAGCCCGGAAAATGCATCCGTTGGTTGAACGGGGGGGTGTTCGATCTCACCCGCATGGCTGAAACTCAATGGGGAACGATTCCAAACCCCAGTCGGGTGTGAAAAGTGCGGGTTGGAGCAGGGGACCGTTTCGAGAGGGCCGGACCCGGCTGGACTCGATCGGGGTAGGTCTGCCGCCGCTGAACGAAGCAGACTTTCAGATCGACGGGCGCCTGCTTCCCGTGAAAGGCGTTTGTTGCCAATCCGAATCGGGGTTCGCTACGCTCGCCGGACTGACATGTTTGAGATTTCGAAAGCTTACGATCCGAAGGCGGTCGAGGACCGCTGGTACGAATTCTGGCAGCGCGAGGGCTGTTTTACGCCCGACCCGGCGCGTGTATCCACCTCGCGGCCTGCTTATGCCATCGTCATACCACCGCCCAACGTCACGGGCATGCTCCACATGGGGCATGTGCTGAACAACACCATCCAGGACATCCTGGCCCGCAAGGCGCGCATGGATGGCAAGGAAGTGCTCTGGCTCCCGGGAACGGATCACGCCGGAATCGCCACCCAGGTGCAAGTGGAGAAGGCGCTGAAGAAAGAAGAGGGCAAAACCAAGCACGATTTGGGGCGTGAAGAATTTCTCAAACGGGTCTGGGCGTGGAAAGAAAAGCACGGCGGCATCATCATTCAGCAACTCAAGAAGCTGGGCGCCAGTTGCGATTGGACGCGCGAGCGGTTCACCATGGACCCCGAATACTCGCGCTGCGTGCAAAAAGTCTTCATCGCGCTTTATCAGAAAGGCCTGATCTATCGCGGCAAGCGCATGGTGAATTGGTGCCCCGCGTCATTGACCGCCCTCTCGGACGAGGAGGTCGAGATGGAGCCGCAAAAGGGCGTGCTGTATCAATTCAAGGTGGAATTGGCGGAGAAGCCGGGAACCTGGCTTTCCATTGCCACCACACGGCCGGAGACGATCCCGGGCGACACCGCGGTGGCCGTGAATCCCAAAGACCCGCGCTACGCGCACCTCATCGGATTGCACGTGCTGCGTCCGCTGCCGGCGGAGTTCGAGGACCGGAAGAAGAGGATTCCCATCGTCGGCGACGACCATGTGGATTTCGAGTTCGGGACCGGTGTGCTCAAGGTCACCCCGGCCCATGACAAGGCCGACTTTGAAATTGGACGCCGTCACGGGTTGGACCTCATCGATGTGATGCAACCCAACGGCGTCATGAATGACCTCGCGGGATTGGATCTCGCGGGCCGGGATCGTTTCGCGGCGAGAAAAGCCGCGGTGGAAAAACTGCGCGAGCTCGGCGTGCTGGAGAAGGAGGAACCCTACGAAAACAAGGTGGGGTTCAGCCAGCGCGCCCGTGTGCCTGTCGAACCCCGTCTGAGCGAACAATGGTTTCTCAAGTATCCATGCGTTGAAGCATCCAAGAACTGCGTGGCCCAGGATGGGCAGGAGGTTCGGGAGGGACGAATGCAGTTTCACCCGGGCCGATGGGCCAAGGTTTACGACCATTGGCTGACGCATATTCAAGACTGGTGCATCAGCCGGCAATTGTGGTGGGGCCACCAGATCCCGGTCTGGACCCGCCGCCTCTCTGTGGCGGAGATCGAATCCGTCTTGCCGGCCGCTGCGGCCGCCGAGTGGAGCAAGACTTGGTCGGGGAACGACCCCGGACAGCATCTGCATTGGACCTTGGTGATGGATGATTCGGGCCAAGGCCGGATTTCGATTCTCCAGGTGGACTTGGATCGTTCGCGACCGGAGGACGCGCTGGTCACTTTTCTCACCGACGATCCGGAGGAGGGCCGGCAGTGGACGGCGCGCGGATTCCAGCAGGATCCGGATGTCTTGGACACGTGGTTTAGCTCGTGGCTCTGGCCTTTCGCGACCATGGGCTGGCCTGAGAACACGCCGGCATTGAGGGCCTTTTACCCGACCACGGACTTGGTGACCGGGCCGGACATCATTTTCTTCTGGGTCGCCCGCATGATCATGGCGGGTTATGAATTCATGGGCGAGATGCCGTTTCGCAACGTGTATTTCACCGGGATCATCCGGGACAAGCAGGGGCGGAAGATGTCGAAGACGTTGGGGAATTCGCCGGATCCCCTGGAGTTGATCGCCAAGTACGGCGCGGATGCCCTTCGCTTTGGCACCCTGCGCAGTGCTCCGCTGGGGCAGGACGTTCTGTTTGACGAGAAGGACGTCGAACTTGGCCGCAATTTCTGTAACAAGCTCTGGAACGCCTGTCGCTTTCGGCAAATGCAGGGTGGGGAAGCGGAAGGGGAGATTCGGGCCGATCTGCTGACATCAGACGACCGCTGGATTCTGGCCCGATTGGACCAAGCGCTTCGGGAAATCGATGCGGCTTACGCCGAGTACCGGTTGAGCGAGGTCACCGCGGTGCTCTACCGCTTTTTCTGGAATGAGTATTGCGATTGGTACGTGGAGGCCAGCAAGCCGGCGATGATGGGGGCGGGTGGTGGAGACGGGGAAAGCGCGGCGCTGGCGGCCAACAAGCGCGCGGTCATCGATTTCGCGCTTTCCCACCTCCTTCGATTGTTCCATCCGTTTCTGCCATTCATCACCGAGGAACTCTGGCAAGGCATGGGTTTTCAGGCAGAACTGCCGTCCGATCGGGGCGGGAAAACCATCATGAACGCGTGCTGGCCCAAGCCTTTGAGCGAAGACGAGAAGAACCATTTCGGTTTAAGCGAAACCTCCGACCGTCTGGCCAGCGCCAAGTATCAGCTCGTGGTCCTGGGCAGGAATTTACGAGTTCAGTTCAACGTCCCTTCCAGCAAGAAGGTTCGCTTCATGCTCCGCCTTGGCGGGAAGCTTTCCTCCGTGGAACGGGATTCCTTGAAGGGTCTTCTCAACGCCGAGGAATTGAGCCTGGTGCCGGACGGTTGGGTGGCGGAGCGAGGAACCCCGGTGGCTGCCAACGAGCTTGGCGAGTTGTATCTTCCATTGGCGGGATTGATCGACCTGGGCTCGGAAAGGCTTCGGTTGTCGAAGGAGTTGGAAAAAGTCTTGGCCGAAATCAAGAAGGTCGAGGACAAGCTCGGGAATGCGAACTTTTCGGCCAAGGTTCCACCTGCGGTCCTGGAGGAACACCGAAAACGGCTGGAGGATTGGCGGACCCGCGAACAACAGATTCGACAAGCGATGGCGGCCTTGAACTGAGTGGGCGGTGCATCCCGATGTTGCCGGTGATGCAGGTAGGGCGCGTCCGTCCCGGCGCGCCGCCGGAGCATGATGTTTTGCATCCCGTGGGCGGCGGGCTGGGACAGGCCCGCCCTACCAACAACATCGGGATACACGGCTGAGTGGGGCCTGGGCCACAATCGGCTCGACGCGAGTCGGAGCTTGATTTTACGGTTGTTTCGCCGTGCTCCACCCATTTCAGCGCTTCATCAAAGGCGTCCTTTCAAGGGTCCAGCCACCCCAGGATTTGCCGATACTCATCACGTGGGTTTGAGCTCGGATTCTCCAGCCGTCGTGCTGATCTCCCCCGACCTTCCTCCGAAGCGGGGAGGCGTGGCGGATCACACGTGGCGACTTCTGGAGATTCTCTCCAACCAGTGGACCCTCGGCGCGCTTGCGTCTCCCGGCTGTGAGGTTCCTCCAGGAGTCACACTTCTGCCCCCGGTCGCGAACTGGAGCGATCGAGGGGCGATCGATCGAACGGTCGGCAGCCTCCCCACGTCCACCATTCTCTTCTGGCAATACGTGCCGCACATGTACGGGCGGGGGGCGTGAATGCAACGGTTCCGCGGGTCATGCGGTGGTGGCGTGAACGCGGCGGCCGGCAACTGGTGCTGGCCCACGAACTCTACGCCGCGTGGTCCTGGATTCCGCATCGTTGGTGGTACGTTCGGCAGCAGCGGCGTCAATGGCACGAGATCCGGCGGGTGGCGGATGCGCTGGGCCTGTCCACGGAGACCTGGCTTTTGGCGGAGAGATCGAAAAGTTCATCCCCAGACTCGTTCTTTTTCTGTCCTTCGCCATCGAACATTTCAAATGAGCTCCTGGCTCCGGGACACAGGGCCGCGTGGAGGGCCACTCTGGGCTGGCCCGAGACGTGCCTCGTCCTGGGAGTGTTCGGGTCGCTGGGTCCGCCCTCGCGCCGGCGGATTGGATGCTCGCCTTGTCTCGTTCGGCCAGGCGGCCCGTGCGGACTTCCTGCGGGAAGAGCCAACGGGCATGGCCTTGGGGTTCGTGGATGAGCCGACGGCATCCAGGGCGCTGTCGGCCTGCGACGTTCTCGCCCTTCCCTTTCTCGACGGATTATCGGAAAGGCGCTGCAGCGCCATGGCGGGTTTCGCCCACGGTTGTTGTGTGGCGACCACGCTGGGATCCAGCACCGGGCCTTCGTTACGGAAGGCGGATTTTTTCGCCGCGACCCCGGCGGCTGATGTCGCGGCCTATGTCCGTCTGCTTTCCGAGCTGCTGCGCGACGCGCGACGCCGGGGGGAATTGGGCGGCATAGCCGCCGCAGCCTACCGATCGCAATACGATTGGCCTGGAGTGAGCGCGGTGCTGCGGGCCCAAATCGAACGGCTTCGGTCGGAACCCCGATGAACCCATGAGAGGGAGGATTCAGTTTGTTTTGGGGCTGGGACGTTTGCTCGTGGAGCTGCGACCTCACCTGCGGGGAGGGAGGTGGTTGCTCGCGGCCATGGTGGCGAGTTCGTTGTCGGCGGTCGGGATGGAGAGTTTGGGGGTCGGATTGCTGGTGCCGTTGTTGTCCTTGTTGCTCGGCGGCGAGGACGCCGCCCCGATGCGTCCCATCGTCTGGATGCAAAGCGCGTTGCCTGGGAAAAGCAGCGGATTCTATGTCATCGCCTTTTGCGTGGCCATCGTCATGGCCATTGGCGCCAAGAACGTCGTGTTGTTCCTGAGTCAATGCCTCGGCGCGAGATTGCAACGGCGGATTTCGGTGAACCTGCGGCAAGCCTTGTTCGAGAAGATCCACGCCGCGGATCTTTCGGTTTTGGACAACCACAAAGCGGGTGAGCTGACCAACACTTTGATCACGGAATCGGAACGAACATTGCGATTCGTGGAATCCGTTCTTTTCCTCAGCCAGCGCCTGGCCATGGCCATGTTTTATCTGGGGGCGCTTTGCCTGATTTCCTGGCAACTGCCCCTCCTGACCACGGTCCTGGCCTTGGGAGTAGGGGTGTGTTTGAGTTTCCTGCACCGCCGACTTCGGCGGGGCGGCTCGGACATCACAGGGATCAATCAGGACGTGGCTTCCACCGCGCAGGAATCCTTCGCCGGAGTCCGCCTCATCCGCGCCACGCACTCACGGCAGCGATTTGTGGATCACTTCAAGCTGCTGCTGAATCTCAAGGCCGAGGTCGAGGAATCCGCGGCGCGCAGCCATGCCCTGCTGGCACCGCTCGCTGAAATCATCGCGGTTACCGGGGCCATGTCCATCGTCGGCTGCGCCTATGTCTTTCTGGTCAAGCCCGGCTTGATGCTGCCCAGTTATCTCCTGGCGTTCGGATTTGTGCTCCTGCGTTTCCTGCCCTTGATCAATCAGATTTACGCCTATCAAGGACACGTGTTGTTCATGGCTGGCGGAGTGCGCAAAGTAAAAGATTGGCTGGACACCCCCGTCTTTCCCCGCCGTCCTTTCGGGGAGAAGGAATTCACGGGCCTCCGGCAGGGATCAAGGCTGGAGAAACTGAGTTACGTTTATCCGGACGGCAAGCGCGCCCTGGAGGAAGTCAGCTTCGAGATCCCCGCGGGAAAGACCGTGGCGCTCGTGGGGCGATCCGGCTCGGGCAAATCGACGCTGGCCTCGTTGCTGCTCCGTTTTCGCGCGCCTCAAGCCGGGCGGATTCTGGCCGACGAGATGGATTATTGGGAGTTCACTTCGGAGTCCTGGCATCGCCGGGTGGCGGCGGTGGAGCAGGAGGCCTTTCTTTTTCACGACACGCTGGCTCGCAACATCGCGTTCGGTTTGGAGAACGCCTCGGAGAAGGCGCTGCACGCGGTGGTCAAGCTCACCAAGCTTGAGGACGTGGTGGCCGGATTTCCCGAGGGATTGCAGACGGTGGTGGGGGAACGAGGCGCCAACCTGTCCGGAGGACAGCGCCAGCGGCTCGCTCTGGCGCGCGCTTTGATTCGCGAACCCGAGCTGCTCATTTTGGACGAAGCCACGTCGGCCCTGGATCCACTTTCGGAGCGCGAGGTGCAGATGGCATTGGAAGCGGCCACGTCCCAGCGCACGGTGCTCGTCATCGCTTACCGGCTTTCCACCATTCGCAACGCCGATCACATCGTCGTCCTGGAGTCGGGCCGCGTGATTGAGCAGGGCAGTTGGGACACGCTCATCGAGGCGCATGGAGTGTTCTCCGAGTTGGTGAGAACGCACGCTCAATGAGGGCATCGCCGGCCACGCATGGGACCGGATGTTGCGGGCCTTGAAGCGGGATGAAAACCCTGACCCGCCCCTCCAGGTCACGGACCTGAATCAAGGGCCGGGCGGACGGTGCCAGTCCGGGGCATGATCACCCTTGGTGATTTGCTCCCGTCAGGGCGGCTAGAGCCTAGCCGCGCGCAGGCTGGACGGGATTCATGCCATGGACGCCGAACAACCGCTGGTACTCCAGCAACACGTATCGATCGGTCATGCCCGCGATGTAATCGCACACGGCCCGATGCACGCCCACCCGCCGGGATCGGCGGCGCGATTGTTCGCCGATTTTTTCGGGATGATGCAAGTAATGGACGAACAATTGTTCCAGCAGCCGGATAGCCCGGATGTTCGGTTCATGCACGACCGGGTTGTAGTAGAGTTGCTGGTAAAGGAAATCCCGGAGCTCGCGATTCAACTCGCGCCGCCGAGGACTGTACTGCACCAGCGGTTTCGGCTGGCGCCGAACGTCATCCGCTGATGCCACCCCCGATTCGCGAATCTGGAGTTCCGTGGTTTCCACCACGTCCCGCACTTGTCCATCGATGAGGCAGCGGATGATGAAGTATCGGCGGCATTCATCGGCCAGTTTTCCGTGCTTCTTTTCGACTTCGCGCGCCCCTTCCCGCCAGAGGCGCACTTCCCGCCGCAGCCGCTTTTCGTCCAAGAGCTGCGACTCGAGGCCGTCGTCCAAATCGTGGCTGTAGTAGGTGATTTCGTCCGCCAGGTTGGCCACCTGCGCCTCCAGGGACGAGCAACGCATCCGAAATCCTTTGTTTCGCGTGGGCTTGTCGTAGCTCGTGTGGTGCTTGGCGAGTCCCTCCAGGACTTCCCAGCTCAAGTTCAGGCCCGGGAACCCGGGGTATTTCTGCTCGAGTTCCTCGACCACACGCAGGCTCTGACGGTTGTGTTCGAACCCTCCGTGCTCCTTCATGAGCTTGTTCAAGACCGACTCCCCCTTGTGCCCGAAAGGAGAATGACCCAAATCATGCGCCAGCGCGATGGTCTCGGTCAGGTCCTCGTTCAATCTCAGGGCGCGGGAGATATTGCGGGCGATGGCCGCGACCTCCATGGTGTGGGTCAGCCGCGTGCGCAAGTGATCACCGCTGCCATTGAGGAAAACTTGAGTCTTGTACTCTAGCCGGCGGAAGGCTTTCGAATGAATCACGCGATCCCGGTCGCGCTGGTAGTGCGTCCGCCAGTCCGGCGGCTTCTCTTCGTGAGCGCGCCCCCGCGTGGCCGAGCTCAGCTGAGCGTAAGGTGCGAGGATGCGCGCCTCGCGTTCCTCGAGTTCCTGTCGGGTGCAGGGCATGAACCTCCCGGGATCCGCCTCAATGGCCCAGAATTCGGTCTACGGAAAGCCCCCTCAATTCCAACAGTCTTCGGATGGTGTCCTCGATCAAGTTGTTGGGGCAACTGGCCCCGGCGGTGATGCCCACGGTGATGGCGCCGGAGGGCAGCCAGTCCGAAGTCTCCACTTCCTGGCTGATGTGCTGGTTCCAGTGCCGGATGAGGCGGTTGGACTCCATTTTGGCGGCGTTCTTGATGAAGAAGGTGGGCAGTTTTTTTTCTCCCATCTCGGCGAGGTGGCTGGTGTTGCTGCTGTTGTAGCCGCCGACGACGAGCAAGAGATTCATGGGTTCGGTCAGAAGTCGCTGGAGAGCGTCCTGACGGTCCTGAGTGGCGCCGCAAATGGTGTCGAAGAAGCGGAAGTGCTGCCCGATGTTTTCAGGTCCATGCCGTTTTTCCATGGCGGCCCGGAATCGTCGCTGTACTTCCTCCGTTTCTCCCCGCAGCATCGTGGTCTGATTGGCGACCCCCACGGCTTGCAGGTGCTTTTCCGGATCGAATCCCACGGAATAAGCGCCCTTGAATTTCTCGAGGAAGGCTGCTTTGTCACCGCCACGGACGATGTAGTCGCAAACGTAGTCCGTTTCCTCCAAATTGTAGACGACCAGGTAGTGTCCGGTGCCTTCGGCCGTAGCCTGGCTGGTGGTGGCTTTGGTTTCCTCGTGCTTGGCTTTGCCGTGGATGATGCTGGTCACCGACTCGCGGGAGTACTGGCGAACCCGTTTCCAGACGCTCATCACGTCGCCGCACGTGGTATCGACCATGATGCATCCGCGCTCGGTGAGTTTGCGGCGTGTATCCACCTCCGTGCCGAAGGCGGGAATGATCACCACGTCCTCCGCGGCGATCTTGGCCAGTTCCTCCTCGGGAGGCCGCGGTGAGATGCTCACGATGCCCAGGTTGCGAATCTGGTCGTTCACTTCCGGGTTATGAATGATTTCCCCCAGCAAGAAGATGCGGGTCGGCGGGGGGAAAACGCGGCGGGCCGCATACGCCATGTCGATGGCGCGTTCGACGCCATAGCAAAAGCCGAATTCCTTGGCGAGTTTGATGGTCAGCCCGTCGATGGTGATGACGCCGCCATGGTCGCGCAATTTCTCGACAATTTCGCTCCGATAATGCGCGACGACTTGGGCTTGCACCTCGTGCATGACATCCGGACGGCGCAAATTGATTTTGTGCCGCGTTCCATTCGCTGTTTCGCCGAGATTCGCCATATCCCCGGAGTCTGATCCCCCCTTTCCCGAGCGTCGAGGCGAAAGCCTGCTCATTCTTCCGCCTTCCCAAACACCGCCTCGATTTGCTTTGATCGAGAAACTCCAATGCACACGCAGTTCCTCCTCTTGCTCGCGGCCGTTTTCACGGCCCTCTCCCTACAAGCTCAATCGCCCGAGTGGATCTGGCACAAGAAGTCGGATGCCGCCGAAACCCGGTTCTTTCGCACATCCTTTCCCCTGGACGAGGTGCCCTCCGCGGCCCAGTTGATCGCCACCGCGGACGATGCGCTCGACGTTTTCATCAATGGTCAAAAGGTTCTTTCCGCGTCGGAATGGCAAAAGGCGCATCACGCCGAGGTGAAGTCCACGCTGAAGGCGGGACGCAATGTCATCGCGGTGCGAGGCTCTAATGGCGATGGAAGCATGGCGGGACTCGCCCTCAAGCTCAGTGTGCGCACCTCGCTTGGCACCGCTCACATCCTCACGGACAAAACATGGAAAGCCGAAGACCGCGAAGTTCCTGGCTGGAACCAATCGTCCTTCGACGACGCTTCCTGGACGGTCGCCCAAGTCCTGGGCAAAATGGGCATGGACCCGTGGGGCCATGTCTTCGCTTCCGCCGGGGCGCCTGCCGCGGCGAGCCCCCCGACCCCTGAACCCAAACGCCTGGCCACTCCGGTCGACTCCCTCTACGTGCTTAAGGACTTCAAGCTCGAGCTCATCCTGAACGGCGAGCCCGAGGACGGTTCCTGGGTGAATCTTTGCAAGGATCACAAGGGCCGCCTCATCCTCAGTCCGCAATATCGCCAGCAGAACACCGAGGCTGGACTGTTGCGGGTGACGCTCGACGGGCAGGGCCGGGTCGCGAAACGCGAGTTCATCGCCCAACCCCTCTACGATGCCCAGGGCATGGTCTTTGCCAACGACGCGCTTTGGGTGGTGGTCAACAAGTATTCCACGAAGTTCGAATCAGGACTCTATCGGATTACAGATGATGGATCGGATCGCTGGGGTCGCATCGAGTTGATCAAAGCCTTGCCTGGAGGCGGTGAGCATGGGCCCCATGCGGTTGAACTGGGACCCGACGGGCAGCTTTGGGTCATGGCGGGCAACCACACGCGTCCGCCTGCCGGACTCGATCCCGATTCCCCTTACCGCCATTACCAGGAAGACCACGTGCTGCCCCGTCAGCCTGATGGAAATGGACATGCCACGGGCGTGATGGCGCCGGGCGGCTATATCTGCCGGGTGAGCCCCGACGGCAAGCAGTGGAGCTTCTTTTGCGGGGGATTTCGCAATCAATACGATTTCGCCTTCAATCCCGATGACGAACTCTTCGTGTTCGACGCCGACATGGAATGGGACTGGGGCATGCCCTGGTACCGCGCCACGCGCGTCAACCACGCGGTTTCCGGGGCGGAGTTTGGATGGCGTTACGGCACTGGAAAGTGGCCGGATTACTACGCCGATAGCCTGGGTTCGGTGGTCGATATCGGCATCGGTTGTCCGACGGGCGTCGGCAACGGAAAAGGCGCGAAGTTCCCCGCCCGCTATCAACGGGCGATTTACGCCATGGATTGGACCTATGGACGCCTCATGGCCGTGCATCTCACTCCCGATGGCGCAGGCTACAAAGGTACCTGGGAGAATTTCGTGGCTCCCGCCGGACTGGTCACCCCGGGCGCGGCCACTCCGCCGCTCAATGTGACGGATCTGATCATCGGGGACGATGGCGCCATGTATTTCACCATTGGCGGACGCGGCACGGCTTCGGGACTTTACCGCGTGACGTATCACGGGCCCGAATCCATCACGCCTGCCTGGACTCCGAGTCGCGAGGGAAAGGAAGCGCGGGCTCTTCGCCGAAGCCTGGAGGCTTACCATGGCAAGCCCGATCCGCGGGCCTTGGATTTCATCTGGCCGCACTTGGGCAACCCCGATCGCACCCTGCGTTACGCGGCGCGAATCGCGCTGGAGGCGCAACCTGTGACGCAGTGGCAGAAGCGCGCTTTGGAGGAGAAATCGGCGGAGGTCGGACTGTCGGCGTTGCTCGCCCTGGCGCGGTTGGGTGGGAAATCCGCCCAGGACGAAGGTTGGCTGGCTCTCGGCCAATGGCCTTTGTCGAGTTTGTCGGAACGCCAGCAACTCGATAAGTTGCGGGTGCTGCAAGTTTCCATCGCCCGCCATGGTTTGCCTTCTCCCGTCACGGTGAAACTCGCAATCGAGAAGTTGGGCGCGAGTTTTCCGAACCGCAGCGGGCTGGTGAATCGCGAATTGTCGCAGGTCCTCATCGCCTTGGGCGCTCCCGACGTCGTGGGCAAATCGCTTTCCTTGATGGCCACCGCCTCGACCCAGGAAGATCTGATACATTTTCTCTTTCACCTACGCGTGGCCAAGCACTGGACCCTGGATCAGCGCCGGGAATACCTGGGCTATTTCAGCAAGGACCTCAAAGGGATGGCGCATCCCCCCGAAATCATACGCTGGTTCGCGGAGGCCGGGCGTCCTTACGGCGATGGCGCGAGCTTCAACAACTTCCGGAAGAATTTCCTGAAGGAGGCGAACTCCAACATGTCCGAGGCGGAGCGGACCGAACTCGCGCCGCAGTTGGCAAGTCTCACGGCACCGAGTTCGGGTCCAAATTCCCGCCGGCAAGAGGACTCCTTCCCGGCACCCAAGACCCGAGCCTTCGTGAAGGAGTGGACGATGGCTGAGCTGGTGGGGGACCTGGAAACCCTCGGCAAAGGCCGCAATTTTGAGAGGGGCAGGCAATCTTTCGTGGATGCCCAGTGCCTCGCCTGCCACCGCTTCGGCGTCGAAGGGGGAGGGGTCGGTCCCGATCTCACTTCGGTCAATACCCGATTCAAGCGATTGGACCTGCTCGAGAGCATGATCGACCCCCACAAAGTCGTCTCTGAGCAATTTCAGAACACCACGGTGGAGCTCAAGAATGGGGATGACGTCACCGGACGCCTCATGGATGAAACGGCGGACACGCTGGTCCTGGTTCCCAATCCTTTGAAACCGGGCGAATCGGTGACCGTGAAGAAGTCCGAAGTGAAATCGAAGGGATTCTCCAGGCTCAGCCCCATGCCGGAGGGTTTGCTCAACACACTGAGCAAAGAGGAGATCCTTGACCTGATTGCGTTTATGGAAGCTGGCGGGAGGAGAAATCACGCGCTGTTTAGGCCGTAACGGGGTTAAGAGCCTGTTTGGAAATTGGGCGGGGTCCTGCGGCGAGAGATTTTGGCGGCGGCCAAGGCGACGAGGCCGGAGCATCCCCAAAGCGGGCTGTAACGGCCGAGCCAACGCAGGCCGCCGGCAAAAGATCCTCCGCCCGAGTGGTTTTCGCGGAAAAGGCCCGCTGGCTTCGTTGCTCGTCGGTCACAGGGCGTTGGCGGCCATGCTTCCTCCTCGCGCCTCCCCATCGGGCCTTTTCCGCGAAAACAGGACCCCGCCGAATTTCCAAACACGCTATAAGAGATTTGGCCCGGGGCGGGCGTCAGTGGCTCGCCGAGCGGGAGGTCAGCCGGAGAACTCCAGCTTTGACTCTCAATCGCCATCATGGCGATTTGCCATGAGGATCAAAACCCAAGTTCAGATTCCGGATCACCTTGACCGTGAGGCCAGGCGCGTGGCTGTGGACAACAAAATGAGCTTCGGTGGAGTGGCGCCTCGCTGATACGAACTTGTCGTTTGTCGGGCTGAATCGCGACCACGCCTCTTCCGGCCCTTGCCGACGGTGCATCCGCAAGTTGTCGGGGCGCGCCGTTCACGGCGCATCCGCTCGCGTCCATCGGTCGCGGCGGTCTCCTCCCGCTCCATGGCCCACCCCTGGCGGCGCCCTTGCCCGTTGAAGCCGCTACGCCCTTCGAAGACACGCCTTGAAGCGGCGTGGACGCCGCGCCTGGCGCTGCGCGCGCATCACCGACAACCCGTGGATGCACTGCCTTGTCGATCGGTTGGCCTTCAAAGCTTGACGGCGGGCGAAGCGCTGGCTATACGCACATTAGCTCCAAGCCCCCTTATTATGACCAACATTTCTTCCATTCCATTTCGAGCCCGTCGTGGTTTCACGTTGATTGAGCTGCTTGTCGTGATCGCCATTATCGCGATCCTGGCGGGCATGTTGCTGCCCGCCCTCAGCAAAGCGAAATCCAAGTCGCAGGGCATCAAGTGCATGAACAACGGCAAGCAGATGATGCTCGCGTGGCGTCTCTATGCCGATGACAACGACGGACTGCTCGTCAAGTCGTTGGATGGCGGTCCGGATGCCGCGAAGCGCGCCTTGCTGGTCGCGGGCAGTGCCAGTGATAATCCGACGAACACCATCGATAAGAGTCCTCTCATGAAATACATGGGAAACAGCCGCGAGGTGTGGAAATGTCCTTCGGACAACACGACGCGCATTGAAGGTGGGAAGAAGCTGCCCCGTGTGCGAAGCCAATCGATGAGCCAGGTTTTCGATTTCGGCGGCTGGCTGCCTTCCCCGCCCTATCGGACTTACGGGCGCATTGATCACATCGTCATTCCGACTCAGACCTGGGTGCTGGTGGATGAGCACCCGGAAAGCATCAACGACGCGGCTTGCGCCGTTCAGATCGTTCTTCCAGACGCCAAAGGCGGGAACATCATTGATTTCCCCGCGTCTTATCACAATGGGGCCGCAGGCTTCTCGTTTGCCGATGGTCACTCCGAGATTCATCAGTGGAAGGGCAGCAAGATCAAGACGTTCGGAAGGCGGGGGAACACGGGTTTGAATGTCCCGGCCGCCGACTCCCTGAACGATGTGAAATGGTGGTCTCGCATGACCACGGTGGGTCCCAATTTCCCGTAGGTGCGGGTTAGGATTCGCTTTCAACGTTTTCAAGATCGCGGCCCGGGTTCTCCGGGCCGCTTCTATTTTGCGGTGGGTCGGGAGAGCTTGGGTTGTCCAAGAACCCAATCTTTACCCTCGAAACGGCCATCGATTCGCGTCGATCTCGTGCGCATCTCGAGAGAAACGATTCTTCCGACCTCCGCCTCATCGACCGCCAGGTGGGCTCAACCTGATTCCACGCCAGGTCAGGCGGACTGAGGTTGCCGCGCCTTGCCCGGATCTTTCATCCTGAGCTTGAATCCGCGACCGTGTGCCGCGTGAGGGCACGCGGCCTACCATCGCGCCTGCCTCTGTGTTTGCGCTGCCAGGGGCGCGGTGTATCCCGATGTTGTTGGTAGGGCGGGCCTGTCCCAGCCCGCCGCCCACGGGATGCAAAACATCATGCTCCGGCGGCGCGCCGGGACGGACGCGCCCTACCTGCATCACCGGCAACATCGGGATG
>VHDF01000066.1 GCA_016871495.1 Verrucomicrobiota bacterium
TAGGCAGCGGCGGGTTTGAGCCGTCCTTCGTCCACGAGTTGAGCCAGTGATTCCGAATGATGGAAGACTTCGAAGTGGCCTCCCAGCGCCGGGTATTCGCGGGCCAGGGTGTTGAGACAATGGGGGCAGGGGGTAACGATTTTGCGGACTTTGGACGCTTGCAAAGTGGCGACATTGGAGCCGGCCAAAACTTTGGTAGAGGAATTCTTCGCCGAGCCTTCGCGCCGGGTCGCCGGTGCAGCGTTCTTTCTGCCCCAGGGTTGCAAAATTGAGTTTAGCCCGTTGAAAAGGTTGCACCACCGAGCGGGCCACTTTTTGCGCGCGTGGGTTGTATGAAACCGAGCAGCCGAGCCAGAGCAAGTAATTGAAGCCGGGGTTGGATTCGACGGTGGGCACATCGAGACCGTTGGCCCAGGCGAAGCGTTCTTTGGCGGGACGTCCGAAGGGATTGGATTGTTTGCCCAACTGGCCGAGAGCTTTCGCAGGCGGTCCCGATAATTCGCCTTCCGCCACCATGTTGCGTCGGAGGTCGCTGATCAAATCCACGTGCCCGATCAGGACGGGGCATTCGTGGACACAGGCCTGGCACATGGTGCAGGACCAGACCGTCTCGGCTTGCAGGGCGTGGCCCATGACCGGTTGTCCGGGGACCGGGTGTTCCATGGCTTGGCGGAGGTCTTGGACGAGAGCTTTCGGGGAGAGGGGCTTTCCAGAGGCCCAGGCCGGGCAGGCATCCTCGCAACGGCCGCATTCCATGCCGGAGTCCAGCGACATGAGTTGCTGGCGGTCGAAGTGAGCGAGTTCGCGCACGCCGATGCGACCGGTCTTCTCGGCTTCCTCGAGGGGCAGAAGCGAGAGGGCGCCCATGGGACGCGTGGGGCGCGCCGCGATGTTGGCGGGGCCTACCAGCACATGCATGAAGCGCGTGACGGGAATGGCCACGAAGAATCCCGCGACGAGAAAAACATGAATCCACCACGTCGCGAGGTGCAGCGTGCGTGCGGACTCGATGCTCAGACCGGACAGGAAGGCCTGATCCATGGCCCAGGCAATGGTGGACCAGCGTGCGAGAGCGGTTGGGACCTGTGTATAGTGAAGGCGGAGCGCCTCCAACACGAATCCGGTGACGCCCATCGCGAGGAGAAGTCCCAGCAGCAGCCAGTCGGTGCGATTGTGACCCAGCGAGGCTGGCTTCCGGAATCGCCGGCGATACATGGCGAGAAGGCAGCCGAGGATGAACGCCACGCCGAAGACGTCCATGACGAATTCGTAAATGAGGTAATATCAGCCCACATGAAAGTCCACCGGCCCGGCGTGCGCGATCATGAGAAGCGTGGTGCCGATGGTGAGCACGATGAAGCCGCTGGAGAGAAGAAGGTGGAGGAACGCTCCCAGGGTTTTGCGATGGACCTTCTTTTGCCCGAGGGCGAAAACGCGAATGCGGTGGAGCCACAATTTCCAGTCCGTTTCGAATCCGCCCGGGACTCCCTGCTGCCAGAGTTTGGCGCGGGCATAGATCCGCCAGACCAGGACCCCGAGGCTGGCGGTCATGAGCAGGTAGAAGGCCCATTGCATCCACGGCGCGATATTGCCGAAGACTTCGCGAGTGGCTTGCAGGGGGAGGGAAGCCTGGGCCATGGGGTTCAGCGCTTGCCGGCGGCGGCAATCCATTCCGGCACGAGCTGAAAGAGATCGCCGACCAAGCCGTACGTGGCGGACTGAAAGACGGGGGCATCGGGATCGCGATTGATGGCGACGATGATGCGGGAGTCTTGAACACCGGCCGAAGCTTCCAGCATTTGCTGGCGCACGGCCGGGTTCTCCATTTCTTTGGGGAGAATCGCCGGGTTGACGGTTTGGAAAAAGGAGTTGGTGGTGGAGACGAGTTCTGCCGGATTGTCAAACTCCACGATCTTGAGTTTGCCTTTGATTTCGGCGCCTTGCTTGATGACGCCGTCTCGCTCGACCACGATGGGATCGGTTGTGCTCTTGAGATTGATTTGGATGGGTCCGCGATCTCCCACGACGGCGTAGCCACTCTTGGTGACGAGGATGCCTTCGGTGCTCAGGGTGAAGGAGCCGTTCCGAGTGTAGGCGAATTGATCGGGGGCCAGTTCGACTTGGAAGAAGCCCGTTCCTTCCAGGGCGAGATCGAATTTCTCGCCGGTGTAGTTCAACTCGCCGGGCTTGAAATTGGTGTGGGATTCCGCCCGGGTGAGATCAAACCGCTTGGGGTCTCCCCACAGCGGTTGTCCTGTTTGGGGGAGGTAACCGGCGGCCACGGCGGCAAACGAGACATCCTGCTTTTTGAATCCGTGGATGGAACTGGACGAAAGATTCTCTCCAATGACTTCCTGCCATCGGGTGCTAGCGCTGAGCGCTGAAGCCGCTTGGTACAAACTTACATTCATCCGGGACCGAACGAGCACGCCATGTGCCATGCTCGAAAGGTGGTTCCCCATCAAAGGGTTCCGATGGTTGCGGAGAAGGGGTTTGGCATTTCCTGCCGCAAAAGAGGTCGAGGATCACTGCAGATTCTGCCGGGAAGCGCAGGGGTGCATCCCGAAGATGTCTGTCGTGTGGCGCAGGCTGCCCAGCCTGCGGTATCGCCGACGGCCCATCGGCCCGGAGGGTGAAGAACGAGGCCCTTCCATGCTCTCCACGCGCCTGGTTCCCTTCGTCGCCCCAGCAGGCTGGGCAGCCTGCGAAACAGCAGACAGGGCTGTCTGCGTTACCGGGACAACTCGGTCACCGACAACCTCTGGAGGCACCGGAAGCGCGGGCGGTGCATCCCGATGTTGCCGGTGATGCAGGTAGGGCGCGTCCGTCCCGGCGCGCCGCCGGAGCATGATGTTTTGCATCCCGTGGGCGGCGGGCTGGGACAGGCCCGCCCTACCAACAACATCGGGATGCACGGGAAGCGCGGGGGTGGAAAGGTTGGCGCTGGCCTGCCGAGAATCGTTGTGTTTTCATGACCCTTCGATGCCCTTCGATTTGAAGCGAGTTTCAGCCGGACTCGGGGTGACCCTGAGGAGGCGGTTGGTCGAATGCGCCCTGGCGTTTGCCTTTTGCGCGGACGTCGCCGAAGTGTTCGGTGCTTCCGGAGAGGAGCTTTACACCAGCGCGGTCAAGCCGCTCTTGCAGGAGCGTTGTTATGCATGTCATGGGGCACTGAAGCAAAAAGCCCAGTTGAGATTGGATACGCGGGCGGCGGCCATGAAGGGTGGAAAGTCGGGTCCGGCGATGACCCCGGGCCAGCCGGTGGAGAGTCTGCTTTGGAGAAGGATTTCCGCGTCGGACGTGCAGGAACGCATGCCGCCGGAACACGAGGGAGAACCGCTTTCTGAAGCGGAGCGAAAGATTGTTTTTGATTGGATTCAATCGGGTGCTCCGGCTCCGTCAGGAGAAGAGGCCGAAAAGGATCCTCGGGAGCATTGGGCATTTCGGACTCCTCGCCGTCCACCCGTCCCTCGTCTGGAGGGAGTTCATTCACGCCATGCCGTGGACGCGTTCTTCGGTGCGGTCCATGCACGCCTTGGGCTCGTCGCTCAAGCGGAGGCGGAGCCCGGGTTGTTGTTGCGACGATTGTCGGTGGACTTGATCGGCTTGCCTCCGGAGCCGGCTTGGATTGAGGAAGCCTGGGACCAACCCGGCGGTTGGTATGAGCGACGGGTCGAGCAGTTGCTGGCCGATCCACGCCATGGGGAACGCTGGGCTCGACACTGGATGGATGTGTGGAGATACAGCGACTGGTGGGGGCTGGGAGAGCAACTGCGCAATAGCCAAAAACATCTTTGGCACTGGCGGGATTGGATCGTGGAATCCCTCAACGCCAACCTGCCCTTCGACGAGATGGCCCGCCTGATGCTGGCGGCTGACGAACTTGCTCCCGGTGATCTGAGTCGACTGCGGGCGACCGGTTTTCTGGCGCGGAACTATTTTTTATTCAACCGTCACCAGTGGATGGACGAGACGGTGGAGCACGTGGGAAAATCGATGCTGGGACTCACCTTCAATTGCGCCAAGTGCCATGACCACAAGTACGATCCCGTGAACCAAACCGACTACTATCGATTTCGCGCCATTTTCGAGCCTTATCACGCGCGACTCGACCTTGTGCCGGGTGAAACCGATTTTGAGAAGGACGCCATTCCTAGGGTGTTTGACCGGGACCTGAAATCTCCGACCTACCGATTCATCCGCGGAAACGAGGCGCAACCCGACAAGACGCAGGTGATGCAGCCCGGTGTTCCGGATTTCCTCTCTCCCCCTTTTACGGTTCACGGGCCGATTCGCCTGCCGCTCCATTCCTGGAGGCCGGAGCTCCGAGAATGGGTGGGACGGGACCATTTCTCCGCGGCTCTGAATCGTTCGAATGCCACGGAATCTGAGCGCATGCGAGCGTTGGCAGCGCATTCCCAGGCGCCGGACAACGCCGAGCTCCTCCATCGGTGGATGGTGGCCGAAGCGTCGGCGGCTTTGGCGAAGGCGGAACTTCACAGTGTATCCGTGCGATCCAAGGCAGGTGCGAGTGAGGCGGCTGAATGGGTTTCGGCCTCGCCGGCGCTGGCACGCGGGGACCGGCTTCGGGGGGAAGCCATTCGGGCGGAGCGCAGAGTGGCGGCCGCCCGAGCCGCCTTGGTCCTGGCGCAGGCCCGCATGAAACGTCTGACGGCGAAGCCCGGTTCGGTTGCGGAAGACCAAGCGGTGGGGGCGGCTGAGAAGCAATTGTCGGAAGCCTTGGCTCGCGAATCCTCCCCGATACGTCCGGACGAAACATTTGCCCGGCTTGAAGGTGCGCGATGGACCCCGACCCGCTTTTTGTCGTCTGGCTCTGATGATCCTCAGGTGCGGTTTCCGTCCGAAAGCACGGGACGACGTTCGGCCCTGGCGGCCTGGATCACGAGTCCGCAGAACCCTCTGTTTGCCCGCGTGGTGGTGAACCACGTATGGAATCGACATTTCGGTTCTCCCCTCGCTCCGAGTTTGTTCGATTTGGGTCGGAAGGCGGGCGAACCGGTTCACCGCGACTTGCTCGACTGGCTGGCGGTGGAATTGATTGAGAGTGGATGGGATCTCAAGCGATTGCACCGGCTTCTCGTCACGTCGGACGCGTATCGCCGGTCCTCCTCGAATCACGGTCGCGAGGGCAATTTGGCCTTGGATCCCGGCAATCAACATGGGTGGAGGAGGAATCCCTTGCGAGTCGAAGCCCAGGTGGTGCGCGATTCGCTCCGAGCGCACTCCGGCCTGTTGGATTTCAAGATGGGCGGTCCGCCCGTGCCCTCCGCACAACAAGCGGTTTCAAGCCGGCGCAGCCTTTACTTTTTTCATTCCTACAACGAACGGAACCTCTTTCTCTCCGTGTTTGACGACGCCAAAGTGAAGGAGTGTTACCGGCGCGATGAGAGCATCGTGCCGCAGCAGGCCTTGGCGATGGTTAACAGCGCGCTGGCTCGTGAAGCGTCGGAATCCATCGCCCGCCGATGGTCACAGGAGCTGCGTTCATCGGATCCATCTGGCGACCGGGCCTTCGTCGAGATGGCCTTTCGCCGGTTGCTCGGATTTGCGCCCGGACCTCGAGAGTTGAGCGCTTGTTTGGAGTCTTTACAGGGGTGGGAAGGGTCCAAGCAACGGGGTGAATCCGCGAGAGCCCAATTGATCTGGGTCTTGCTCAACCACAACGACTTTGTAACCTTGCGCTGAGTCAAATCATGAGACCGATGTTTCATCGTCGCGATTTTCTTTCGGGATTCGGCCGCGGTTTCGCCGGGTTGGCCCTGGGGGCGGTGTTGCATCGGGACGGTTGGGCCGCCGGGCATGGGTTGGAATCGGCGATGCCCGGCGCGCCTCATTTCGCTCCGAAAGCGAAGAGCGTGATCTGGCTTTTCATGAATGGCGGCGTCAGCCACATGGAAAGCTTCGATCCGAAACCGATGTTGAACCGGTACGCGGGCAAGACGATCGCCGAAACTCCTTTCGCGGACACGCAGCAGGCCAAGAAGTTGGCGATTGAACGTTTGGTGGTGCCGGATGCGAACGGCAACCAGCGCAACACGCTTTATCCGTTGCAAACGGGTTTTCGCCGGCACGGTCAGAGCGGCATCGAGGTGAGCGATTGGTTCCCGCACATCGCGAGAAACGTCGATCGGCTGGCCGTGGTCCGATCCCTGTGGACCACCGACAGCAACCACGGAGCGCAGACGGAGTTTCACACCGGGCGCAACATGCTGGACGGGGATTTTCCCACGCTGGGTGGCTGGGTTCACTACGGCCTCGGGACCCTCAACGAGAACCTGCCCCAATTCATCTCCATCGGAACGCGCGAGTACTGGAACCAGCGTGATGGCGCTTATCTCGGCCCCGCCCATGACGCCGTGCCTCTGCGGATCGATCCGAGCCATCCCCTCGATTTTGGCAAGCCGGAAAAGCCGGAACGGGCCGATTGGAGGGCCGGCGGCTTCGATTTACTGCGGAAATTGAACCGGGAACGGGAATCGGCTTTCCCGAGCGACCCGGCTCTGGCCGCAAGAATAGCGTCCTACGAGATGGCCTACCGCATGCAGACCTCGATTCCGGGCCTGCTCGACCTGGCCAGGGAAACGGACCGCACCAAGGCAGCTTACGGGTTGGACCAGCCGCATTGCCGCGAGTTCGGGATGCAGCTCTTGGTGGCCCGACGGCTCGTAGAGCAGGGGGTCCGCTTCGTTCAGATCCAGCACGGAGGTGGAGGAGCGGGCGCGTGGGATGCTCACGGCGGCCTCAAGGCCAATCATTCCAAACTGGCGGCCGCGGTGGATCAACCCGTCGGCGCTCTGCTGAATGATTTGGACCAGCGCGGTTTGCTGGATCAAACGCTGGTGGTCTTCGCGTCCGAGTTTGGGCGCACGCCGGGCTCTCAGGGCAGTGACGGACGCGATCATCATATTTACGGATTCAGTTGTTGGATGGCCGGGGGAGGGTTGCGTCGGGGCGTGGTCCACGGAGCGACGGACGAAATCGGTTTTCATGCGGTGGAGCATCGCCATTATGTCACCGACGTGCATGCCACACTGCTGCGCCAGCTTGGATTGGACTCGCGGCGACTGGAGCTGCCGGGTCGCAAGAGACTCGAACAAGATCATGGCCGACCCATTGAGGAGATCATGGATTCATGACGGTGGGTGTTTCGGCTGCCCGCTCACGGGCCAGGAGCATCTCTCTGTTCTTGTTGGGGCTGCTGGCGGTAATTTCTTCGGCAGGGCAGGTCGTTCCCTCGTCGCATTCCGCGGGCTCCTCTCCCGACTGGCTTCTTCACCCAGAACCTTACCGGGCTCGGGTCGAAGTGAGAAGCCATCGGGAGCTGGAATTGAGTAATGGCTTGTTGCGGCGGCGATTCCGCCTGGATCTCAATGGCTCAACCGTGGCGCTCGACCATCTGGGCTCGGGCGAATCCATCCTGCGAGGCGTCAAGCCGGAAGCCACGGTGATTTGGGATGGACAACGCTTCGATATCGGCGGCGCAAAAGGGCAGCCTAATCTGGCATTTCTGCGCCCTGAGTGGCTGGAGTCCATGCGAACGGATCCGAGGGCCTTTCAGTTTCAGGGATTTGCGCACGGACCGATCCCCGGAGAACGATTCGAGTGGAAGCGCGTGCGGCGTCACGCGCCGGGAATGGTATGGCCGCCCAAAGGTGTCGCTCTGAGGCTCGATTTTGCCCCGCCGATTCCGGCCGACGGAGGACCCGCCCTCGACTTTGCGGGTGTTCGTGTTTCCGTTCACTATGAACTCTACGATGGTCTCCCTTGCTATGGGAAATGGATCGTTCTCTCGAACGGCACGAGCCGCGTCATGACCCTCGACCGGTACTCCAGCGACTGGCTGGCCGCGGTGGAAAGGGTTTCCGAGGTGGATGAATTGAGCGACGGGAAACTGCCGCCCAATCTCCATGTGGAGACGGAAATGGCCATGGGAGGCATGCGTTCCTCAGCCGCGAACCGCCGCTCTTTCCGCTGGCTGGCCGATCCGGATTACCACAGCCAAGTCAACTACGAGAAACGCACCCCGTGTCTGCTTGAAGTAGGTCCGGATTTGGGACCCGGGGTCCGTCTGGCGCCGGGCGAGGTTTTCGAGTCCTATCGAGGCTGGGTTTTGCCGCAGGACTCAACCGATCGCGAGCGGTGCGGTTTGGCGGTGCGGCGCATGTATCGGATCCTGGCTCCCTGGGTGACCGAGAACCCGCTCATGATGCATTTGGTTTCCTCGAGGGGTGAGGCGGTGACGAACGCCATCGACCAGTGTGCCGAGACCGGATTCGAGATGCTGATCCTGAGTTTCGGGAGTGGATTCAATCTGGAGAGCACGAATGCCAGCACCCTGCAACGCGCGCGCGAGTTCAGCGCTCACGCCGCAAAGCGAGGCATCGAAATCGGAAGCTATTCCCTGCTCGCTTCGAGGTCGATCGGGCCCGCAGACGACGTGCTGCTGCCCGCGGGTCAGAAGCCGGTGTTTGGACATTCACCGTGTTTACAAAGCCACTGGGGTCGAACCTATTTCGACCGGCTCCGAGCGTTTCACAACCAAAGCGGATTTCAGCTTCTCGAACATGACGGTTCCTATCCGGGAGATCCGTGCCAGAGCTCCACGCATCCCGGCCATCGTGGCTGGGAAGATTCACGCTGGAACCAGTGGAAAGCGATTTCCGAGTTTTATCGCTGGTGTCGCGGGCGGGGACTCTATCTCAACGTTCCGGACTATTACTTCCTCGCCGGTTCGAGCAAAACCGGCATGGGCTATCGCGAAGTGAACTGGTCCCTGCCTCGCGAGCAGCAACTGATCCACACCCGGCAGAATATCTACGATGGAACATGGGAGAAACTGCCCAGCATGGGGTGGATGTTCGTTCCCTTGACGGAGTACCACGGAGGAGGCGCCGCTGCGACCATCGAGCCTCTGGACCAGCATCTGGACCATTACCGGCGCATGATGGAGAGCAATCTCGCCTTGGGTGTGCAGGCTTGTTACCGTGGTCCGCGGTTGTTCGACACGCCGCGCACTCGTCAAATGGTTCAATCCACCGTCGCCTGGTACAAGGCGCATCGCGATATTTTGGAGAGTGATCTCATCCACGGACGACGGGCGGACGCGCGCGATCTGGACTGGATGCTGCATGTGAATCCGGCCTTGAGCACCAAGGCGATGCTGGTGGTGTTCAATCCGCGGTCCGAATCCCTTGCGCGCGATCTCCGCGTCAATCTGTACTACAGCGGTTTGCAAGACCGGGCCCGTCTGATCGACGCGTCAGGACGCGCCCGCCGCATCCGGTTGGATCGGTCGTATGATGTGACCGTGCCGGTGAACGTGCCCGCGCTGGGCATGAGCTGGTATCGGTTCGAGTGAGAAGGGTGAGTCAGTTCTTCTTGAGACTGTTGTAAACCATCTCAATCCAGCGGGAGGTGTTGATAAAGCCTGATCCCCAGATCTTGAACTTTTCGGGAAGGCCGGCGGCTTTGACTTGATCGAGTGACTGACCGGCGTCTTTGGCCTTGCGAATGATCTCGATGCTCTCGGAAACAGTGTCGTGAAAAATGCGAAGATCCGCTTTGCTCGCGAGCGGACCGTGGCCCGGGATGATTTTGACGTCGCTGGAAATCTTTTGCAGCACGACGGCCACATTGCGGAGGTATCCTTCCACACTGCCGCCGCTTCCCAGATCGATGAAGGGGAAACGCCCGTTGAAAAACTGGTCGCCCATGTGGACCACGCCCGATTTTGTGGAATGAATGACCGCGTCGCCGTCGGTGTGGCCGGGAGCCAGGGCAAGCACGCGGATTTCCTCGCCGTTGAAATGGATGCTGAGTCCGTGATCGAAGGTGACGACGGGCAGGGCTTCCGGGGCGGTTCCGGATTTGCCTTGCAGGCGCTTCCGCACGTTTTCATGAGCGACGATTTGGCCGAGTTTTCCGAAGTGAGCGTTTCGCGCCAGCCATGATCGATGCGCGGGGCTTGGGCTGTCTCTGCTAGGTGGCTTGATCCTGAAGCTGAGAGGAGAGTAGGGTGCCGGCCTTCCCATGAGATTCATGCCACTCGGATCGCTTTGGTTTTGCGGCGTGCGACTCATCGCACTCAGCATCTTCCTCGGGTGTATTGGTGTTCAGTCTGCTGGATTGCAAGGACGGCGGCCGAACATCGTCTTTGTCCTGACCGATGACCAGGGTTACGGGGATTTGTCCTGCCATGGGCATCCGGTGCTGAAAACGCCTCATATTGACCGGTTGCATCGCGAAGGGGTTCGCTTCACCGATTTCCACGTGAGCCCGACTTGTTCGCCGACGCGGAGCGCGTTGTTAACCGGACGGCACGAGTTTAGGAACGGCGTGACCCATACGATCCACGAGCGCGAGCGGTTGAATCCGAGGGCGACGACTTTGGCGGAGGTGTTGCGATCGTCGGGTTACCGGACCGGCATCTTCGGGAAATGGCATTTGGGGGATGAACCCGAGTATTGGCCGAATCGGAGGGGATTTGAGGAAATGTTCATACATGGCGCCGGAGGCATTGGCCAGACCTACGCGGGCTCCTGCGGGGATGCCCCGGGCAATCGCTATTTCGATCCGGCGATTTTGCATAACGGGCGCTTCGTGAAAACCAAGGGATATTGCACGGATGTGTTCTTTGGGGAGGCGCTTCGTTGGATGGGAGAGGTGAAAGAGCACGGGCCGTTCCTGGCCTGGATCGCCTGCAATGCCCCGCACGCGCCGCTTCAAGTCCGCTTGGAGGATGAAGCTGGTTACCGGGGGGTGGTCACGAACGCCCAGGCGGCGAAATTCCTGGGGATGATTGCCAACATTGATGACAACGTCGGGAAATTGCTTGCGCAGTTGGAGGCGTGGAAGATCGACCGCGAAACACTGGTGGTGTTTATGAACGACAATGGCACGGACGGTGGCGTGCTGGCGGGGTACAATGCGGGCATGCGGGGGAAAAAGGGCACGGCCTTTCTCGGCGGGACGCGGGCCTCATCGCTGTGGCGCTGGCCGGGAACGCTTGTTGCAGGGGACTGCAAGGCCTTGAGCGCGCACCTTGATTTCTTTCCGACGCTGGCCTCGCTGGCTGGGGCGAAGCTGCCGAAAGGCGTTCGGAGACAGATCGAGGGGAGGAGTTTGGTGCCCTGGCTGGAGCACCCTGCCGTGCGTGCACCCGACCGGATCTTGATGACGCATCTGGGACGATGGGAGAAGGGGGCTTCACCTGAAACGGCCAAGTACCGGCAATGTTCGGTCCGCGCTACGCGCTGGCATCTCGTTTCAGCCGAGGGTGGGGCAGTCCCTCGTTGGATGCTTTTTGACGTGCAGGCGGATCCCGGGGAGCGAACCGATGTATCCGCCCGGCATCCCGGCACCGTGCGGCGGCTGAGCCGACGTTTTGAGCAGTGGTGGAGTTCGGTCCAACCGATGCTGGTGAATGAGTCCGTGCGAGGACCGGACCAGAATCCGTTCAAGGAATTATTCTGGCGGCAGTATGGTCCTGGAGCGACGGCTTCGTCGGTTCAGGAATAGGAAGTCCAGGCGGGGCTTCGGCTTGTGCCGTAGGCGCGATGAACTTGCCGGAGATTGCGGGAAGCGCGGTCGAGTTCGGCGCGTCGATGTTCGAGTTCGCGTTGCTTGAGGGCGAGGCGGTCCGCGTTGCGGCGTTCCATGAGCATCAAATCCTGGATGACGTTCCGGATTTCGTCATCGAGGCGGCCACGGTGCAAGTGCGCTTCACTGGCCTCGGTGTAAAGGGCGCGAGTGGCTTCCAGGATGGAGGACTGCAACTGGTACTTTGAGTTTTGCAGCGAGTCCACCTGGGTCCACGCGGTGTTGTCGATAGCTTCGGACTCGAGTTGGGAGATTCGGCGCCATTCTTCGTAAAGGCCGAGCAGGGGAGGGCCGCTGGGAAGCGAATTCAGGCCGGGCGTGGGATCGACCCTGGCGTGGTTCATGCGGCCGCGGAGAGGGTGGAGAGTTCGCCGGCGCTGCGGTGAGCGGAACCTTTGGAAAGCATTTCCTTCCAGGCGTCCCGCAGCACGCTGACGTGGCTGATGACTTCGTCGAGGGCACGGGGTTTTTGCGGATGTTGGCTTCCTGGAGGCGATGGTCGAGGTAGGCGTAGAGGTCCCGCAGGTTCTCGGAGAATTCGCCTCCGCGTTCGACATCGAGCGAGACGTTGAGTTCCTGGAGGATGGCCTGAGCCTTAAGGATGTTGTTGTTGATGGTCCGATTGAAGAGCAGGGGATCTTTTTCGGCGAAGCCGATGCGGGCTTGATCGAGAAAGCGCAGGGCGCCCTCATAGAGCATCAGGACCAATTGACCGGGCGAGGCGGTCTGGGTTGCGACTTTCTGGTAGGACCGCCAGGGATTAGGATGCATCATCGCGGGAATACAACGGAACGGGCGAATTCGAGCGATGGCTCAGGTCTCGACTTGAGCCGGGGCCGGTTTAGATCTAGGCATCTGGCTGGGAGGAGAGGTTGATCGCCAGGAGGTTTGAGATCTTCCGGATGGCTTCCTCGGGCGGGTAATTGGAGTCGAGCAGGAGGCGCTTGGCCTTCTCCACGACTTCGGGACGAACCGCGGGGAGTTGTGCGAGGGAACCGTTCAGCGCTTGTGAGGCTGCGAAGGGAGCGGACTCGACCGGCGCTTGGGGAGCCGCGCGCGAAGGCGTCTTGGGGGATCCAGGCGGCGCGACGGGATTCGCATTGTTGTTCAGATGAATTTGCATGTTACACTCTCAATCTGGCAGGCAACGTGACGTCTTTCGCAGCTAATCTAGGATCGGCGGATTTTTTAAGAACTTGAATGTTTCTTTTAGGATTCATCGGGTGGGCAGGGTTTCAAAAAGGCTGTGCAAGGTGTAGCGGGCAAAGCGGGTGGGGGAGGCCAGGATGGCGATGGAATCGTCGGCGGTGGATTGACTGATGTGTTTCTTGGCGAATTGCCGGGCGGCGTTGGAGACCTCGGGCCGTCCCGCGTCGAAGATCTCATCCGCTGCCCACCAGATGCGGTGATCGCGGGTGTCCACCAACTTCATGCGCCAACCGATGCGGAGAGGTTCGTAGCCGTGAAGCTCGGACGGCGCGGGGCGCCGTCCGAGTGGAGGTTGGTTTCGGATCAGGCGTGTTTTTAGCCAAGGAGCCGAAGCGCCGACTGAGGCGTGAGGTTCGCTTGGGCCAACATCGCCGTGCCTGCCTGGACGAGGATGTTGTATTTCGCGAACTTGGTGCTTTCGTCGGCGACATCGACGTCCTTGCGGCGGCTGTTGGCCGCCCCGAGATTGTCCTTCAAGACGCCGAGTTGTTCGTTGGTGTAGCTGAGCCGCGAGATGCTCGCGCCGATGGTGGAGCGGTCTGTGGCCAGTTGCGTGATCGCCGATTTCACGGCGGTCAAGGCGGTGGAGGCTGCGGAGGTGGTGGTGATGCTGGCGCCTGTCGCGCTGGTGTAGGCGGCCGCGCCCAGGTTAATCCCACTCATGGAGTAGGCGTTGGCGCTGCCCGAGGCCGTGTCGCCGTCGGTCGTGACCGAGAGCGCGGTCGCCGTGTGCAGGCTGACGCCGTTGAAGTCCTTCGAAGCTGTATTCGTGATATATGTGGACAGCGTCGAGAACTCCGCGTTGTAGAGCGATCGATCGGTGTCCGTCTTGGTGACGTCCTGGGCGAGGATCGAGAGTTCGCTCATGCGATCAAGGGCCTTCGTGACTTTTTGCAGAAACCCGTCCTGGGTTTGGCTGAAAGAGATCGCGTTGCCGATGTTGTTGCGGGCCGCTTGTGTGCGGTTGATCTGGGCGTCAAAGCGCGTAGAGACGGCCAATCCTGCCGCGTCGTCCTCGGGCGATGTGATTTTGGAGCCTGAGGAGAGACGCGCGAGCGACCGTGAGAGCATGGAACTGGATTCCGCCAACAGGCGCGCGCTACTTTGAGCCGAGATGTTTGTATTGATGACCATGGGACTCCTTCCGTGAGTCACCCCTTGCGGGGCTTTCAGACGCGGCGTCCATGCCGCGCGGTGAAGTTTGGTTTAGGCCTTCACCTTTTGCCTTGCCAGCTTGATTCGGCCGCTGGGTGTGCGGGCCCTTCACGGGAACCCTTGGGATCGTGACGGCTGGGGGAAACTCGACTTGAAGCGCGGCGGCGACACGGTCGAGGACACCATTCCAGTTTCCGCACTCGGTTTGGCGGAACAGGCGCATGGTGGGATACCAAGGGGTCGAGGTTCCCAGAAGTCCCCAGCGCCAGTCGGGCACTCGCGTCAGCAGGAGCCAGGTAGGCACGGCCAGAGCGCCAGCTAAGTGAGCCACGGAGGTGTCGCTGGTGATGAGGAGATCCAGAGAGCGAAGGACTCGGGCCGTATCCATGAAGTCGCGGAGTCGCGGTCCCACGTTTTCGATGGGCGTGACGTCCGGAAGCGATTCGAGCTGCCGGGCGGGTTCGCCCTTTTGCAGGCTGATCCAATGGACATGCGGCTAACGGAGAAGAGGCAGCAAAGTGGCGAGGTGAAGCGACCGCCGGCGGTCATTGGCGAAGCGCGGATTGCCCGCCCAGACCAAGCCCACGCGTGCCTGGGGGGAATGGGCCGTGTCTGGTTTCGCCTCGGGCCAGCCGAGATATCCCACCGGAGGCACTTGGCTCGGATGCGGCAGCCGAAGAATGCGCGGCAGGCACATCAAGGGCAAATGAACGTGGTGTGGGGTCGGGTTGGAACCGCGCCGATGAAGTTCGACGTTCGGAAAGTTGCCGAGCAGCGAGCGCAAGGCATCGGGACATTCCAGGACCACGCGTCCTTGAGCTCGCTGGAGGGCAGCCGGCAAGTATCGGGCGAATTGGAGGGTGTCGCCCAGTCCTTGTTCGGCTTGGAGGAGCAAGGTGCGTCCGCGCAATGGATCGCCCTCCCATGGCGGAGTGAAGAGTCGGTCGTTTGAGGGTGATCCGTCGGGCATCTCCCGCCGCCAAGCCATGTGTTCCCAGGCGGACTCGTAGACTCCATCGAGCATGAGGCAGAAACCCAAATTCCAGTGGTGGAAAGGATCCTCTGGAGATTCGGCCAAGGACGACCGATGGGCCGCGATGGCGTCCGCCAATCGTCCCGCTTCCCGGAGCGCCACCGCGCGATTCAGGCCCGCGTCGCGAGGTTTGGGGTCAAGCGAGAGAGCGCGTTCGAAACCTTGAATTGCGGGTTCGAAACGATCTCGCCCCAACCGGACAATTCCGCGGCTATTCCAGCTTGAGGCGAGGAGGGGATGGGTTTGCACCAGTCCATCAGCCAGCGAAAGCGCTTCGTCCCCTCGTCCAGCTTTCCTGCGCGATGGGCTTGCCACGCGAGGGTGAAGATCTGCGAGGAGGCTTTTTCAGAAGTCTGGCCGGTGTCCCAAGGTTTTCGGGAAAGAGCAGGCCGAAGCTTCTCGCCGAGCATGCGGGCTACCTCAACCAGCACGGTGGCCCAGTCCCCCTGGGAGGGCTGGCGAAACAGCCTCATGCTGCGGTAGTAGGGCGAATCATTGCGATCGCGGTGCCACCGCCAGTCGGCGGACCAAGGCAGCAGGGTCCACACGGGCAGACCGAGCGCCCCGGCCAAGTGAGCGGACGAGGTGTCGATGCTGATGACGACATCGAGGCAGGCCATGGCATGGGCCGTCTCGAGGAAACTGTGGAGGGAGGCCCCTCGTTGGGAGACTTGCGGGGCGAGGGACTGCAGTTCTCGTTCCACAGGCCCGGTTTGGAGGCTGACCCAGTCGATGCCCTGGACGGCGAAGAGCGGGGCCAGTTCCTGGGTTGGGATCGAACGCAACGGGTCTGGTTCCTTGTTGCCCTGCCAGACGATTCCCACTCGCAATCGACCTTCGGTTTAAGGAGGGCGTGCGATTTCATGGCCTACCAAGCACCCGCGCAGATAACCTTCCGCGTTGCCAAATGCGTCGGTGTCGAACAAGGCGCCCGCGGCCCCGGCCATCGGTATCCAAAAATCGTGGTCCGGCAATGGTTCGTCCCAAGCAACGGCCCGCTGGACCCCGGGCGCAAGAGCGAGCAAGTCCTTCAAGGGGCTGGGTGCGTCCACGATGACGTTCCAACCCATTCGGGCGAGGGCGGAGGAGTAGCGCGCGAACTGGATGGAATCGCCAAACCCCTGTTCTGCGGCCAGGACGATGGTGCCGCGAGATTGAACATTTTGCGTCCAGCGCGGACGGTCATAGGAACGTCCCAGTTTCACCAGGCCAGGAACATTCCAGCGGGCTTCGTAATCGACCCAACCGGCATCGTACCAGCCCAACGCGAGGCTGGCTTGAGCGCGGTTCCATTGGGCGAGGGCATTTTCAGGCTGCAGCTCAAGCGCTTGATTGAAGAGGTCAATCGCCCCATTCCATTGCCCCAGTCTTGACAATGCGCCTACGTGATTCGTCAGGATGGCCGTTTCGCGTGGCGCCCGTTCGCCGGCGTGTTCGAAGCAGCGAACCGCTTCCTCCCAACGATGCTGCGCATGAAGGGTGTTCCCCAGATTGAACCAAGCCTCGGGCAGATCGGGGTTGAGATGCAGCGCCTTGCGGTAGGATTTTTCAGCGCGGGTCAATTGTCCCTGGGCTTGGTGCACCATCCCCAGCGCGATCCAGTTTTCGGCGAGGATCGGACCGGTGCGCAGGGCGCGAGCGGCGTAGGTTCGGGCTCGCGCAAGATTGCCGGCTTGAAGGAAAAGGAGGGAAAGCACGCGCCAGGCTTCGGGCCGTTCCGGGCAGGCCTCGGCGGCCGCCAGGAGTTCGGCCACGAGGTCTTCGCGAGAGGGGGTTGGAGCAGAATTCATTTTCTTCCATCTCGCAGCCGGATGACCGCGTCATGCACGGACTCGATCACGGACTCCCAGTTTCCGGGTTCGGACTGTCGAAAGAGCCGCATCGAGGGGTACCATGGGGTTGAATCCCCTTGATTTCCCCATCGCCAGCACGGCGTGTGGCTCAGGAGAGTCCAGACGGGCAGATGCAGCGCTCCCGCGAGATGGGCGGATGCGGTGCAAACCGAGATCAGCAGATCGACCTGAAGGAGGGCCGTCGCGGTGTCATGAAAGTTTCGAAAGGTGCCGCCCCAGTGGGAGAGCTTTCTCGCGATGTGATCGCCCGCTGAATCGGAGGCGTGCGGGCCGGTTTGGAAACTGATCCATTCCACATAACTGATTCGCAAGAGGGAGGCGATTTGGGGCCAAGCCAGAGTGCGTTTGGCGTTGTCCTTCTGCGCCGGATTGCCACCCAGACGAGGCCGATCCGGAGTTTCGATTGTCTTGGCGACGGTGGCTTCCAATCACTTCCCACGCCGATCAAATAGGGAAACACCATTCGGCTGAAGTCCAACTCCCGTCCGAGCACCATGGGGAGGGACATCAATGGACATTGATAATCCGCGTCTGGGAGGGGATCCGCCGGACTTAGAATCTGGTGGAGTCCGGCGCTGCTGGACAGAAGGGAATGCAATTCGAGCGGGGCTTCAAGAATCACGCGGGCACCTTCTTGGGCGGCGCGCTGGGCGTAGTGAATGAATTGCAGAGTGTCTCCAAAACCCTGCTCGGTCTGGACCAGCAATGTTTTTCCTTCGAGCGGTTCCCCGTTCCAGCGTGGGGCATTGACGGTCCTGGGAGCCGGCAGCAATCCCGGCACTTGCCATCGAGCCTCATAGTCTAACCAGCCTTCCGGCCATTGGCCCAAGCTCAAGGCGGCGCAACCACGGTTGAAACGAGCCAGCGCGTAGGCAGGTTCCAAGGCCAGCGCGCGATTGAAACATTCGATGGCCCGCTTGGGGTCGCCAAGGTCTTTCCGGACGGCGCCGAGATTGCTCCACGCTTTCACGCTGGAGGGCATCAGGGCGCAGGCCTTTTCATAGGCATGAGAGGCCTGATCGAGCTTGCCGGCGCGATGTCTTGCCGATCCAAGGGTGAACCACGCGTCCCCGTTCGTCAGGTTGAGATTGAGGACCATCCCGCATTGAGTGGCTGCCTCGTCGAGATCGCCCGCGTCCAGATGGGTCAGGGCGAGGTTGATGCGAGCGGTCTCGCACGAAGCGTTCAGGAGGAGTGCCTGGCGAGCAGCCTCCGCTCCTTCGGCATAGCGCCCTTGCTGTCGCAACGCGGCCGAGAGATTGACAAACCCCGCGGGTTCGGAGGGGTTCGCCGAAGCGAAGCGCCGGGCCGATTCCTCGGCTTCCCGGGCGCGGTTGGACTTGAGAAGAAGGGAGACCCATTCCGAGGCGATCTGAGCGCTGGCGGGCAGCGCCTCCAAGGAGCGCAAGAGCGATTGTTCCACGTCGGCGAGCAAACCTTGACTCCAGAGCCCCCTGGCCTCGCCGAGGCGGGCATTTTCGTTGTGGGAATCGAGCGCAATGGCGTACCGAAAATGGGTCAAGGCCGCGCGAGGGTTGCCTTGGCGCAGCAGAATGAGGCCCGCGTTGGAGTGGGCGATGGAACTGGTGGAATCCAGCGAGAGTGCCTGTCGAAAGCAATGCAAGGCCTCTTCGTCACGACCGAGCGAGGTGTAAGCGGCGCCCAGATTGAGGTGAATGTCCGGGGAGTTGGGCTCGGCTTCCCTTGCCTTGAGGTAGAACTCTGTCCCGCCCTGGGCGTCGCCTGCGTGGACCAAAGCATTGCCCAGATTGAAGAGAACCGTGGTGTTGGTCGGATCAATCTTGTGCGCGCGGCGCAGGGCGGTGGTGGCATCGGCCAATCGCCCTTGCCATCCGAGCACCGCGGCCAGATGAAGATGGTAGTCCGCCACCCAAGAATCGATTTCGATTGCTTTGATCAGGGCGTTCTCCGCCTGATCCGGATATCCTGCCTGGTGGCAAGCCAACCCGGCGAGATGCCACGCGGCGGCGTTTTCGGGACGGCGTTCGAGGGCTTCGAAATAGAGTGGAACCGCCTCGGCGAACTGGCCCTTTTGATGGAGTTGAACCGCGCGTTCGAGCATGTCGTTCTTCTGGGACTCGATTTCGGCAGTCGTCGTCATGTTCATGATCGCCGCGGTTCGGCTGGCGCGGACTTGCGCGTCGCTCGGGAACTCGAAACTCACGAGTTCAAGACGCGAGACCGGGCCTGGGAGGGCGGCTCTATTCGAACTATCGGCGGGAATGGGGAAGGCTTTACTCCAGACCCTGATTGCGGCCTCCGGGTTGGAAACGCATCAGGCGAGACCGGTCGCTTTCCATCAGGGTGGAAAGCCGGGATTCATCACGGCGCGCGGCGCTTGTGATCGGCCTGTTCGATCGACTGCGAAATCAAGCTTGGGACCGACTTCGGCTTTTGGTTCCGGAGAATGGTCTACGACAATCCCAGGGCAACGAAGAGGAAACATCCTCCGGCGACCAGCCACCGCAATGCATTCGGGCCTTCGGGGTTTGGGGTGATGGCCACGACAGGTGGGGTGGTGGGTCGGGAATCAACCGCAGCCGGATGGGTCACGATGTTCTTGGGTTCCAGGCCTGGAGAGGTCACGGTTGCCCTGGGCGCTTCTGTGGACTTCGGGATTGGCCGGGCGTTGTTGAAGGATTCAGAGGGCTTGGGCGCGGTGGACGAGGATGGAATGGACGATGCGGCGGTATGGGGCGTGGTTTCCGGCGGGAGTTGGTTGGGCTCCCTCGGACTTTGCTGGGAGAACCGGCGGTGGCGAATCCTTGGGGACGGAGTCAAGCTTCTCGCGTGACGGAGGCGGTGCGACCGGCGCTTGGACAATCGCGGTGATGGATGGGGCAGAGGGGGGCTTGTTCTCGGCGGCAGTCGTTGGCGGCGGAGACGCGGGCGAGGCGGGAGGAGGTTGGACTTGGACCCGGACGACAGGCGGCACTGATTCTTTCCGTGGTGGAGGCTCAATTGGGGGTGGCGTTGCGAGGGTCGTTGTGGGTGGGACCTTGTTTGTGTTTTGAGCCGGAGCCGGGCTATTCCGACTGGCCACGGGCGCCGGCGCCACATTGGGTATGCTCGCAGGAACTTCAGGTGCCGAAACAGGCGGGGCGCGCGGAACGGGGGCCGCTAAAGCGACCGGTGCTTGGAAGGAAGCAATTTCGCCCGGCTCCCCAACCACTTTGAGGCTCCACGAAACCCAGCTGTGATCACGGGATTCCATCGACAGCATCAAGGGATTGCGAACGCGGCGCGAGGTTCCGGATTGGGAGGCCAGAATGTCGTTGAGGGCCATGTCCCAAGGCGAGCCTTGCACCTTCGACTGTCCGTCGGTGAAGAGATACACCGAAATCGCGCTCATTTCGGCGCGGGCGCGTTCTAGAGCGGGAAAAACGCGGTCCAAGCGAGATGACCGCTCGGTGCGCAGATTGCGCAGAAAGGAGGTCAGTCGATGAGCGATCGCTTGTTCCAGCTCAGGCATCCAAACTTGGGGATTTACCGGGCGAAACTGAATCTCAGGGCCGAAGGTCCAAACCTCGAGCAAGTCCCCGGTCTTGATTCGTCCATTCAAACCTTCCTTCAAGATCTGCTCGATGGCCTCCCGCGTGGGCGCGGCGTGGCGGGCCATGGGAAGCGCTTGGTCGATGATGAAAATGTGGCGTTGGGAAGGCGCGAACGAAGCCGGGGAAGGTTCTTGCCCCCTCGCGTGAAAGGCTGCGGCACACCACATCCAGAGCCAGAGAAGTGAACTTCGTGCCCGTCTCCCGAGGGGGTTGAATCCCGCGTCCATGACCCCACTGTAGCGAAGCGCCTGCAATTTCCAATCCACAATTCGCACCTTGAGCGGTGCATCCGCAAGTTGCCGGGGCGCGCCGTTCACGGCGCTTCCGCTCCTGCCCATCTGCCGCAGCGATCTCCTCCCGCTCATGGCCCGCCCTGGCAGCACCCTGGCCCGTTGAACTTGCCATACCCCTTTGAAGCCACGCGCAGAAGCGGCTGAACGCGGCGCCCCGGTGCTGGATCCCGTGTTTCGAGGGGGCGAATTCGCCCGAGGCGGTTGAAGTTCAATACCAGGCCCGCAACCGCACCTCCACTCCGGCGTCAGTTCCCACCAACCGCTTGAAGGCGTTCACATCCGAGTCCCGATGATGATAAGGATACACCATGCGCGGGCGGAACTCGCGGACAGCGCTTGCCGCGCGATCCACACTCATCGTGAAGGGGAGATTCATGCAGACAAAGGCCACCTCGATGTTCCGCAGTGCCCGCATCTCCGCGACATCCTCGGTGTCGCCACTGATGTAAAGCCGGCGTCCTCCGACCGTAACCACGTATCCGTTCCCGGCCCCTTTGGGATGCCTCGCGTTATAGGCAGGCACGGCTTCCACCTGGATGCCGTGCACGTTCGTCGTGGCGCCATTGGCAAGCGGGATGGTCTGGGCGCGCAGGGCGGGAGAGAGGCTGCTCGACACCGCCGCCGGGGCGATGATCAATGTTTCCGCGACTCGCACACCGTTGAGGGTTGCGCTGTCAAAATGGTCGCCGTGACCGTGGCTGACGAGGATGAGATCAGGACGCGGAAAGGAGGCGTAGAGCGATGCTCCGCCGACCGGATCATTATAAACCGTCTTTCCGTTCCAGCGAAACACGAAGCTCGCGTGGTTGACGGGCCGGATCACGACGTCGCCGCTCTCCGTGGCCTAGTGATCGCCCAGGAAGGGATTCGCTTCGGCCAACTGCTGGATCCGGTAGTACCGCTCGCGCCGAACCGGGAGGGATGTGTCGATAGACTCCGATGACGCCGCACCTCTGAAACTGTTGAGCGTGCTCCACTGCACCAGATTCTCCGAATACTCCAGCCGGTAGGATGAGTCGGCGACGGTCTTCATGCGCAGCCGCACTTCGGAGGGACTCATGAATTCGGCGGAGAGGAACGCGGGTGATTCCTGGGCGACGACGGAACCGATCCCGAACCCGGTCGCGCAGGCCAGGGCTGGAATGAACGGGAGAATGTGCATGCCGTGATCCTCGCCCGGGGGGCGGCACCGCTCCAGCATGATCCTTCCTGAAAATGCTTTTTAGTTCGCGGCCGCCGTCTCAGCCGGTTGAGGGGGATCTCCACGCGCCGCTTTCTTGATCCATTCCGCAAGTTCATCCGGCTTCCATTCGTTGCCAATCAGAACATGTTGGATGCGTCCCGCCGGATTGACGACCACGGTGCGCAAGTTGTGGTTGAAGTTGATCGTTCCTCCTTCGCGGCTGAAGGCCAGTCCGAATTGCTCCGT
Organism: Verrucomicrobiota bacterium; assembly: GCA_016871495.1. Classification (NCBI taxonomy): domain Bacteria; kingdom Pseudomonadati; phylum Verrucomicrobiota; species Verrucomicrobiota bacterium. The sequence continues at coordinate 22,167 of VHDF01000066.1, forward strand.
GATCGCGTCGATGTCGATCAAGGCTCCGGTGGCGAACGACCAGTGCTTGGGTTCGTAGTTGTAGCGCCGGGCGTAGGTTTGAAGGACTTGAGGCGTGTCGTAGGCGGTGTCGAAAGTGATCGAGAGAAAGTGCGTGGAAGCCAGCAGATCAGGCTGCGCGCGAAGTTGCTGGTAGGTTTGATGGAAGTGTTCTGACATGCGCGGGCAGAACACAGGGAACGGGCAGCGGGTGAAGATAAACGTGAAGGCCAGGGTCTTGCCGCGAAAATCGGATAATCTGAAGCTTTTTCCCAGCTCGTTGGTGAACGGATAATCCGGCATGAGGTCGCCCACCTTCAAAGGTTCCACGTCCCGCACCCTTCGAAAACCGGGTTCCGGAGCGACGGCGTTGACTTGGTTTTCGCGAGAAATGACTTCCAGTTCGTCGATCCACCCATCGTCCTCGGTGACCCGGAGTTGAAATTTCACCCTGTCTCCGCTCGTCACGTCTTTCAGCAGCTCCGGATTCCTGACTTCAAAGGGCATCGTCATGGCTTGCATGTATCCGGGGATCTCATCGTGTTTGATGACGACGGTTTTGCCGTCCACCTTGACCTCACGCACGATTCCGGTGACCGAGTAAGCTTTGGCCTCCGCCACCTGGTTCGTGGCGGGCGAGGTCGTGGCGGCGGGGGGGGGCGGTGGGCTGCAGGCTGAGAGCGCAAGCGTGAGGATGCCGACGCCTGCCCAATGTTTCCAGAATCGCATGCACCCAATCTTGTCGAGGCGGGCGTGCAAGGCAAGCGGCTCGATTTCAGGGCCGTGTCCCCAAGGCAAGCGGCTCGATTTCAGGGCCGTGTCCCAACCTGCCGCACCCGTTCGATCTTGTGGATTGCCTCCCTCACTTGAAGTTGACGGTGGCTTTGGCGTCTTCCTTGTAACGGACCTCCCGGCTGCCGGTCACCTCCGTGCCTTTCAGGTATTGAGCGCGATTCAAGAGGGTGCCGTCCGGACGGAGTTCGTAGGTGGACCGAACTTCCGTGATGCCTTGGGTGCTGCCGAACACCTTCTCGACCGCGGTCAGGATCTTGTTGGTGAAGGTCATGGTTCCCACATTGTAGAAGCCCTCCGTGCTGAAGTAGTGGTATCGAATCTGTTGCTTCTCGGTGTCCCACACAATGAAACTTTCGCCTCCCTACAAACCGTCATTGATCGAATGCAGCACGCGAACGGCCTTGCCATTGAGGGCTCGCTCCCACTTGGCAATGTCGACGACGGGCTTCTCGGGGGTCGAGTCTTTGAACTCGCCCCGCCACGTTTTTCCGAGGAAAGGGCGGAGAACTTCGAGTTTTTCGTCGAGCGCGGCGGGTTCGGCCGAAAAAACCGCGAGGACGGCGAGGAAGGCGGCGAACAAGGTGGAGCATGGGCGGCAAGCGCGATGAAGTTTCATGGCGGACAGCTTAGATCAAATCGAAGCGCCTGGATTGGAAAAATGTTACCTTAGTCTGTCAGCGGGACAAAACGGGCGTCGGCCCCTGGAGATCGGAGGTAAGCCGAGGGCGTCATGCCCGAGAAGGACTGGAAATCGTGGATGAAATGGGCCTGATCGAAATATCCGCAAGCGGCCGCGAGGCCGGCTCCGTCAACCGGGAGACGGCGGTTTTGCATGTGAGCCAGAGCGAACTGAAATCGCTGCAACCGCGCAAAAGTTTTGGGGGTCAAACCGACGGATTGTTGAAATCGGCGGATGAAGTGTTTGTGACTGAAGCCCGACGCCTTCGCCAGTTCGACGATGGGGGGCGTCGGTCCGGCCGAGGCAAGGCGAAGCACCGTCGCCTGGACCGCCGGATCGAATCGCATTCCCTTCGCAAGGCGCTTTTGGAGGAATTCTTCCAGGATGTCGAAACGTCGAGCCAACATCGAGCATTCGAAGAGGCGTTCGCGAAGCTCCGTCCCTTCGGATGTCCAGAGTTGGTCGACTTCAACCAGTTGCCCGGCCAGTTCATCGGCGGGTCCAAGGAGGAAGGGGGCGAGGCCGCCGGGTTTGAAATGCGCGCCCATCATCGTGGCATGAGGCAGGACGTCGATGAGCGTCGGACGCGACAAGAGCCCGCAGATCCAAGCGCGCCGGACCGACTCCCGCCGGCGCGGATTCGCCGGATCGAATCGATGGCGGGGGGTGTCCTCGAATTGGATCACGAGATCGGCGCCGCCGTCGGGGAGCACGCATTCCCGGGTGTGGTCAAATCCTCCACCGGAGAACAACCACAGCCGATCGACGAACAGGCCCACGGGAGCCGCGGGATTTCGGCTGTGGAAGGTCATGGCGGCAGCGCGGCCGAGTCCGGAGTGCCTGCCGGAGAGGCGGCCTTAGTCTTCGGAGAATAGATACTCGAGGTCGTTGGTGGAAAGCGAGCGCGCGAATCCTTCTTCGCCGAGAACGTCGGCGATGGTCTGGGCCTTGCGCTGCTGGAGTTCCCAGATCTTTTCCTCGACGGTTCCGGGGGCGATCAACCGGTAGGCGTTGACCGTGCGGGTCTGGCCGATGCGGTGTGACCGGTCGATGGCCTGGGCCTCGACGGCAGGATTCCACCAGGGATCATACAGGACGACGTAGCTCGCGGTGGTGAGGTTCAAGCCGGTCCCCGCCGCGCGCAGGCTCAAGAGGAAGACCGAGGCGTTGGGATCATTCTGGAAGGCGTTGACGACGTCCTGCCTTTGCTTGGTCTCGCCCGTGAGGATATGCAAAGGAATTTCGCGCAATCGGCATTCCGTCTCGATGAGCTGGAGCATTTGCACGAACTGGCTGAAGATGAGGACCTTTTGTCCCTCGGCAAGCAGGGGTTCAAGCAGTTCGAGCAGGGTCTCGGTCTTGCCTGACGGCGAGGCGTTGCCTACGAGTTGTGGGTGGCAGCAGATTTGGCGCAGCCGGGTGAGGGCGGCCAGAACATGGATCTTGCTTCGCGCCAGGCCTTTTTCCGCCATGGTTTTGAACACCTGCTCCCGGCTGCGGCGCAGTTCGGCCAGGTACAATTTGCGCTGCTCGTCCCCGAGCACGCAGTCGCGGCGCTCTTCGATGCGGTCTGGCAGATCCTTGGCCACTTGCTTTTTCAAGCGCCGCAGCATGATGGGCCGGATGCGGGCGGAGAGGCGGCGGCGGGCAATCTTTTGCTGGAAATCGGCACCTTCGCCCTTGGGTTCATAGCGTTCGGCGAACTGGGCTTGGTTGCCGAGGTATTGAGGCTGGACGAAATCCACGATCGACCAGAGGTCGAGCAGTCGGTTCTCGAGCGGAGTGCCGGTGAGAGCCAGCTTGTGCTCCGCTTGCAGCTGTTTGACCGAGAGAGTGACTTGGGCGGTGGGATTCTTGATGTATTGGGCTTCGTCCAGAATGAGCGCCCGGAAATCGAATTTTTGAAGGCCCTCGAGATCACGCCGCAGCAGCGAATAATTGGTGACGATGAGATCGTGCTGGGGGATTTGCTTGCGCAGACTGTGCCGCGCGGCGCCGCTCTCGAGGACCAGGACTTTGAGCTCGGGGGTAAAACGCTCCGCTTCGCGCCGCCAGTTGTGAAGCACCGAGGCGGGGCAAATCACCAGGCAGGGTTTGTGTTTCTTGGGATTCTTGGCTTTCAGCCAGGCGAGCCAGGACAACGTTTGCAGTGTTTTTCCAAGGCCCATGTCATCGGCCAGGACGGCCCCGAGGTTCAATTCGGCGACATGGCAGAGGAAGTCGTATCCATCCTTTTGATACGGGCGCAAGTCCGCTTTGACCAACCCTGGCAGGTCTGTGGGTTCGATGCCGGAGAAGTCCTTGAGCCGGGCTCTCAGCTTCTTGACTTCTGGCTGGTCCCCAAACGGGATCAGGGTGCGCTCGTCCAATTGGCTCGCATTGACCAGAGCCGTGCGCTGCTCGTCCGGGCTGAGATTCTCCAAGCCTAGGTCGGCCATCGTTTCGTGCGCCGCCTGAACCGCGTCGGTGTCCAGTTCGAGCCAGCCGCTGTCGGGCAATTTGATGAACCGGCCGGTGGCGGATTGGAGTTGTTCCAGGTCCGCCCGGGTGAGCTTCATCCCTTCGACCTCCCATTCGGCGGACACCGCGAGCCAGTCGATGCCGCTGCCCTTCATGATCAGCTTGGGCTTGACCTTGCGCGGACTGAGGAAAAGCCGCTGGAAAGGGGGATTGCCGAGGAACTCGGCTTCGCGCGGACGGTCCATCCAGGTCATGGCGAGCGCGCTGAGGAAGGCTTCCGTGGCGTCGCCCACCCACAGCCCGGGTTCAGGAGTGAACCAATCGAGCCGTCGCAGCCAGTAAGTGGCGGCCTCCAACCGGGGATCGTCGAGGATCTCGGGTTTGTCGCCATTGACGCTTTTGCGCTGGTACTCCTGCCAATCGTGTCCGTTCCACTGCCATTGCGACCCGTCCCGTTCGCTTCTCGCGAGCAGGCGAAGCCGGATGATGTCGTCGGCCAGTTCGAACATGAATTGGGGCTTGGCCCGGTGAGACACGCAGTAGGCAGCCCATTTTTCGGAGGAGAAGCCGTCCTCTTTGCGGAGCTGGTTAAGGATCCGGTGATTGAGGCGGCGAATGGGAGTCATGGGCCGCTCGGCCCACTCTTGAAGCAAGCCCGGTGGCGGGGCGTTACGGATCAAGTAAATCGAATGGCCTACCAGTGCGAGCAGAGGCTGCCCGACAAAAAACTTAGCCTCGGTCAAGGAAAAGAACTGTTGCTGTCCTGAAAGCGCGAGGCGATGACCGAGGAATAATTCACCTTCATGGGTCAAGACTTCTGGAGCCACACGGAGAAGTTCCCCTGTGAATCGAAGGAATTGCTGCGGCTTGAGAAACTCGATTCGTTCGGAATTGCCCCATTGCGCCAGCCACAGCAGCAGGTCCCGGCCGGAGAGCAGGAGGGAATCCTGATCGGGAGCTTTGTCGCCAAGCAATTGTGCCAGCCATTGGATGAACACCCAATCGTCCTGGGAAAAAAGTTCCTGCTCATGGGCGGACCGGCTGTGGAGGTCCGTGATTTCGGCCAGTGACTTCGGTTGTTCTCCAGAGCGGGAACGGGAGAGGAGGACTTGGACCCGCAGGTGGTGCAGCGGAGGGTTTTCAGGATCGGGTTCGAGCGAGCCCACGACACGAAGGCCGGCGCGGGGGGAATCGAGATGGGTGGGCGGCGCGGGTGCCATCCACTGTTCCAGTTGTTTCAGAATGCGTGCCTCGGCTTCGGCGGCCTCGATGGCGGCGAATCGCTCGGTGTTGGCGTAGGAGAGCAGTTCGGTGGGTAGCGAGCGTTTTGACTTCAGGAACAAATAGGCGACCGACTCCAGCCTGGGGCGCCCCTTGTCATCCAACATTCGGGGCCACCAGTCTTCACCCAGGAAATCCTTTCGGGAAAGCGAGAGCTTTTCGAAGTAATCCTCAAGCAGCAGCCACGCACGCTGGGAATCGGCGCACGTCGCGAAATCCTGGAGGATCTGGCTTCGTTCGGCGACGGCCGCCTTGGAATCGGACAATTCCCGCCGGAGATCGGCGAGGGCGCCGTAGGTGCGGGAAAGCACGGAATGGTGGGCGTCGTAGCGCGCGGATGCGGCTGAACGGGTGGCTGGTGGAACGGTAGCGGTCGGTTTGGTTTTTCGGGCCATGATCCAGAGTTCGCGCGGGAACGCCCGCACAGAAGTTGATGTTCTCACCAAAAAGGGGGAGGGCGGTCAACTTGAATCGTGATCGCCCTGGATCATACCTCGCAAGAATTTGCAAGCATTCAGCGGCGGCGGGCGATTCGCCCGGTGCGAGTGCAAGTTGCCGGACCGCGCCGTTCACGGCGCTTC